>JAJYZJ010000003.1 GCA_021800035.1 archaeon | reverse complement strand
GAAATGGACGAAGGTGAGGTATGGGAAGCGGCTATGTGCGCCTCAAAGTTTCGACTTGAAAATCTTACCGCAATAATTGACCGTAATGGCGTCCAGCAGGATGGTATCACAGAGCAGATAATGCCAATTGAGCCGCTCGCCGCCAAATGGCGAGCCTTTAACTGGAATGTTCTGGAAGTCGATGGTTATGATTTTTCCAGCATACTTGCGGCACTTGAAAAGGCGGAAAAGGCAAGGAACAGGCCGACAGTCATAGTGGCTCACACTACAAAGGGTAAGGGCGTGGACTTCATGGAGTGGCAGTCAGAGTATCACGGAAAGGTCCCGGAAAAAGCAGTTGTTCAGAAGGCACTTGAACAGATTAAGAGAGGGTAGATTCTTCTGGCTAAGGTGGCTCCCTCGATCATGTCCGCTAATCATATGCGGATGGCGGAGGCTGTGGACAAACTCGAAGCCGCTAGGGCCGACCTTATCCACGTGGATATCATAGACGGTATATTCGCTCCGAATATTTCGCTCGGCCCCGCCTTTGTAAGAGACTTGAATTCACAGACTTCGACACCTATCGACGTGCACATGATGGTCGTAAATCCCTTAAAATACGTTGAGACCTTCAGAAACGCGGGCGCGGATTACATAAGCGTGCACGCAGAGACGCTTGATTCCGCATCCTCACTGGCCTACCTTAGAATGCAGAGAGATTTGGGCTTTATAGGAGGGATAGCACTGAGACCCTCGACTCAAGAACCACCATGGCTACGAGAGAGACTCTCTGAACTAGGATATCTTGTACCAATGTCAGTAGAACCCGGATTTTCGGGCCAAAAATTCATACCCAGTTCAATGCAACGAATCTCGCAATATGCCGAATTCAGGAGAGAGAGTCGTCTGAACTTTGAAATAGAGGCCGACGGAGGAGTAACAACCGCAAACGCACCAGATATCCTACAGGCTGGTGCGAACATACTGGTCGCGGGGGCCGCAGTGTTCGACGCACCAAGCGTAGCAGACGCAATAAGAGCGCTGAAAGAAGTGAAGTGATTCACCCTGAGTAGTCTCAAAATGGCGGCCATGCGCGACGCGCTCGGAGAGGTTCTGGTTAGCCTAGGCGCAAGGGACCCCAAGCTCGTTGTCGTCGGAGCAGATACAACCGGCTCTTTGAAACTTTCGGCTTTCGGCACCAAATATCCCGACAGATTCTTTAACGTCGGAATTGCGGAACAGAACATGATAGGTGTTTCAGCTGGGCTGGCTCTTGCGGGGAAAACCGTGATTGCCGGAACTTACGCAGTATTCATGCCAGGGAGGGCCGTCGATCAGATACGGAACACAATTGCTTACTGCAAGCTAAATGTAAAGCTCATCGCCTCGCATGGTGGAGTTTCAGTTGGACCGGATGGAGGTTCCCATCAGGCGCTTGAGGATGTTGCAACTATGAGAGCAATCCCAAACATGAGGGTAGTTGTGCCCTCGGACGCCATCTCGACAAAGAAACTAATTTCTGCCGCATGTTCCAGCCCGGGTCCGTATTACGTTCGGATTGCCAGACCATCTTCAGAAGTAATATATTCGGAGGAGAGTGAACTCTCCATAGGGAAGGCGGAAGTGCTTAGGGACGGTAGCGACGTTGCGATAGTATCAAATGGGCTCTTGACTTCTAGAGCTCTTAAGGCCGCCGAAACCCTGAAGGGTCAGGGAGTTTCTGTGGCAGTCTTAGATTCCCACACCGTTAAGCCCTTGGATACCGAAACCTTGGTGCGATTCTCTCGAAGCGTGTGCGGCATTGTCACCGCCGAGGAGCATAACGTAATAGGTGGACTGGGCTCAGCCGTCGCTGAGTCTCTGTCGGAATTAAGACCCACACGAATACGGCGCGTCGGGGTCCGAGACGTGTTCGGTGAGTCTGGTGAAACCGAAGAATTAATGGCGAAATATGGTGTGACGGAAAGAGATATATCCGAAGCTGCTATGAAGTTGGTAAAAGAAAGATGAAAATATTCGCAGACACGGCCGACATTCAACAAATAAAGAAATTCCTGGATATGGGAGCGATTGACGGCGTAACAACCAACCCTACGCTTCTTGCAAAACAGGCTGTAGATCCCGCTGAACAAGTGGAAAAAATCTTGAAACTCGTGCCAGGTCCTGTAAGTGTTGAGGTCATCTCTACTGACTACGAGGGAATTGTCGGCGAGGGCAAGAGGATTGCAGAATTGGGCGACAATGCGGTAGTAAAGGCTCCGATGACCCAGAACGGGCTAAGGGCCGTAAGGGCTCTGAGCCATGAGGGCATTAAAACAAATGTAACTCTGGTTTTCAGCCCGAGCCAAAGTCTGTTGGCCGCAAAGGCGGGCGCGACTTATGTAAGTCCCTTCATAGGCAGACTGGACGACATTGGCCAAGACGGAATGAGCGTGGTAAGAGAGTCACTCGAAATCTTCAGAAACAATTCACTTGATACGCAATTACTGGTAGCCAGCATCCGACACCCATTGCACGTTATTGAGTCTGCCAAACTAGGGGCTCATGCGGCCACGGTGCCACCAGATGTAATAGATAAAATGTTTAACCACCCACTGACTGAGACCGGGCTAAAGCGCTTTCTAGATGATTGGGAACTGCTCGGAAAAAAACTCGGCAGCAGCATTGCCCCTTACAGAAATTGACTTCTCCTCTTCCTTACTAGTAGTCGCCTGCAGACTAGTCAACACGCTCTTGCTTCGTAAGAGTTAAATCGTCAGATTGGCTACGGGACAGAGCCGGGGTGCCCGAGTGGTTAAGGGAGTGGCCTTGAGAGCAGTCCCACGCAAGCCACCGTCCTCTACGGACTCGCGGGTTCGAATCCCGTCCCCGGCGCTCCAGTGAGATGATAGGCTTTTCCTAACCAGAAACTTGATGATTTTTTTAATACTCCAAGTTATGCCGAAAGCCTGAAACTCGTAGAGGGAAATATCGTAGCCGACCTCCACATACACTCTCGGTACAGCATGGCCACTAGCCAGTTCACCAACCTCCAGAATCTAGTTTCCGGCGCAAAATTGAAAGGAATTGGTCTCCTCGCTACCGGGGACTGCTTCCATCCGAAATGGCTGGCAGAACTCAAGTCTGCGCTAAACGAAAAAAGCGAAGGGTTTTACGAATATAACGGAGTTATGCTCGTAGTTGCGGGAGAGATCAGCACGGTACACACGGATATTGATGGCAGGACTCACAGGATACACCACCTCATCTACCTGCCGTCACTCGACACTGCCGGGGCTCTTGCAGAGCGGCTCGGGAAGTACGGAAACATGTCATCAGATGGAAGGCCAACTATCGGACTTGAACCCGCAGCCCTGGTAGATGAGGTTGCCAGTACGGCTTCAAGGTCGGAGTTCGAGATAGTCCCCGCTCATGTCTGGACGCCTTGGTTTTCAGCGCTGGGAGCGAGAGCCGGATTCGATTCGCTCGAAGAGTGCTACGGAGAACGGATAAGCGAGATTCATGCTCTGGAGACTGGACTATCCAGCGATCCCGGAATGAACTGGAGGGTGAGCGCGCTCGACCGATTTAGCCTGCTTTCGAACAGCGACTCCCACTCCCACCAGCCATGGCGAATCGGAAGAGAGGCAAACGTCTTTGAGTGGAGAGAGCCCACCTACACCAGTTTTATCAATTCCTTACGCACAGGCGGAGGACTAAAGTTTACTCTAGAGGTACCACCAGAATTCGGTAAATATCACTGGACAGGACACAGATTATGCGGCGTTTCTATGCCCCCAGCTCAAGCAAGGAAAGTGAACGACTTGTGCCCAGTATGCGGTAAAAAGATGACGATAGGAGTAGAAGAAAGAGTCGACCAACTTTCTGACAGGCCAAGTGGATTCAAGCCTCCACTAAGGCCACCATACATAAAGTTGCTGCCACTCTACGAACTTCTTCTCATTGCGACTCACGCAGCAAGTTATTACACACAAAGCGTTTCAGAACTGTTTACGACTGTAATAACAAAATACGATAATGAACTCAATTTTATCTTCAACGCCCCACTCGACGAAGTCGGGAGGCTCCATCCTACACTTGAGGCGTTGGTCAGCAAGATTAGGTCTGGCGATCTGGTGGTAAAGCCGGGTTACGATGGTGTATACGGAGTGCTGGCATCCTGAACAGAATCCACTATACGCTCACCACTTAACTCCCTTAAATATTGGCCTCGCCGTCACGTCCATGGAAAATGTCCAAGGCGGAAAGCGAAAATAATGTCGAAATTGGGCTTACTGTCAAAAAGAGTCAGAACCTTTCGGAGTGGTACCAGCAGGTTATTCTCAAAAGCAAGATGGCCGATTACTCCCCCGTAGGCGGATGCATGATTTTTCTGCCATGGAGCTTTTCCATCTGGGAAAAAATTAGAGAGTGGTTGGACGCAAAACTGCAACGCCTCGGCCATGAAAATGCCTACTTCCCGCTATTCATTCCTGAGTCCCTCTTAAAACGGGAAAGCGAGCACTTCGCGGGTTTTACTCCAGAGGTTGCATGGGTACAGGCCGAAGGGGACGCGAGCGAGGAAAGACTTGCCATAAGGCCAACCAGCGAGACGATCATGTATCATATGTATTCAAAGTGGATAAGAAGTTACAGAGACCTCCCATTACTGCTAAATCAATGGAACAATGTGGTACGATGGGAATTCAAGTCGACCCGGCTTTTCCTAAGAACAAGAGAGTTCTTGTGGCAGGAGGGTCACACTGCCCATGCGTCAAAAGAGGAAGCAGATACGGAAGTCAGGACTATATTAGGAATCTATCAAGAGCTCGCCAGGGATCTCCTTGCCCTGCCGTCTCTAGCGGGGCTAAAAAGTGAGGGAGAAAAGTTTGCAGGGGCACTTTACACAACAACTTTTGAAATGCTAATGCCCGATGGAAGGGCGCTGCAGGCTGGGACGTCACACGGGCTTGGTCAAAATTTCGCCAAAGCGTTCGATATTCAGTACTTGACCAAGGAACAAAGAAAGGAGTATGTCTGGCAGACGTCATGGGGTATCAGTACACGGCTCATTGGCGCGCTTGTTATGGTCCACGGTGACGATAGAGGGCTTGTACTACCGCCAGCCGTCGCGCCAATTCAAATCATAATAGTACCCATCTATTATAGCCCTGAGCGCTCGAAAGAGGTAACTGAATACTCGCTCAAAGTGTTCCAAAAACTCAACAAGAGCTTTAGAATTAAAATCGATGACCGGGAGGATAAGACCCCCGGCTGGAAGTATAATGAATGGGAGCTGAAAGGGGTACCCCTCAGACTAGAGGTCGGGCCAAGGGATATCGAAAAACAGCAGGTAATCTTTGTAAGGCGGGACACGAACGACAAAAAGGAAAAACAGGCTGTGGCCTTTCAGGATATTGAAAAGCGTGCCAAATCGGTCTTAGGTGACATACAGTCGAAGCTGCTCAAAAAGGCCGAGGACTTCCTGAGGGCCGAGACGCGCGGCGCCTCGTCATACGAAGAGTTTAGGAGGATTATAGCACAGAATGCGGGCTTCGTAGTTTGCTCCTGGTGTGGCGAGGTGGAATGTGAAAGGGAAATCAGCTCCGATACGGGAGCTACAGTAAGGCTCATCCCGTTTGAGGATAGCGCGCCGACCACAGAGACGTGCTTTCACTGCAATCGAAGGGCTACTAAGCTAGCCTACTTCGCCAGGTCATACTGAGACCTCCTCACTTCTGCTCGTTCCGCAAGCCCGCTCACCAAGGATTGAATTTCGCCCATCTGGTTCCGCCCGACAAATTGAATGAGTCCCCTCGTGATGTGAGTGTATGCGAGGGCTGTAGCCCATCTCATGGATTCTTCGTAATTACACCCAGCTAGCCTCTTTACGAAATAGGCGGAGCCGAACACATCTCCTGCGCCGAGCGCGGAGAGAACACCCTTCGGCTCAGGAAGAGAGCAGCACATGAGCCCATCCCGTGTGTAAAGCGTCGCGCCCATCGCTCCATCTGTGACAAGCACTTCGCGCACTCCACGCCGCAAGAGCCTCCTTGGTGAGGCTCGTCCGGGGCCGAACTCTCCCACGGATCCCTTAACGAACTCACATAATCTCAAATCTACAGAGGGCCTCCCCATCCTGACGCGTCCAGTGGCATCGAGCATCCTCGTAAAGCCCTGTAGATCGGCAAAGACACGCTTGCCGGCAGCAAGGCGCTCCAATGTGGAGCGCCCGATTTCTCTATGAGTGAAGGAAAAGTAGGCCAAATCCTCCCTCACATGAAGGTTACTAAAGCAATCGTCGAGCCGAATCCTGTTGACAACTCGCATGCTTTCCCGGCGTGACTCGCCTGCAGGAAATACAAAGGTTGGAGTGGGTTTATCCACGCCGAAGGTGTGTTCTGTTCCTATCCCTAAGGACCGTAACAACTCGAGCACTTCCTTCGGATAGTCCTTGCCATATACAGCATAAAGTTCGGGAAAGGCTCCGGAATAGAGTGCAGCGACTGAGGAGTACAACGCGGGACCACCCGGCGTGAATGCCATCCTTTCCACACTGGGAGTAGAGTCGAAAGTAAAGCCGCACACAAACGCTATATGAGTTCCGGACAAGAATTTCTCTCTCAATCTTTCCAACCGACGACTATCCCTGTCTTCGTCCCCGCATTCCACTACTCTTATTAAAAGCCGAGGAATGATTTCGCAGGACCTCTTGACAAAGAAGCGAAAAAATCGTGGACGAGCAAAAGGTTCCAAGGGGCACGCGGAGCTCGTTCAGTGCGACGGCTGCGGGGGTTGGGTTCCAAGAGATAAAGCGATAAGGGTCACGAGAACAACTAGCCCCGTAGATCCTCAGCTTGCCCGGGAATTGATAAAACGGGGTACTACGATACTCAAAACAACCGTAGTTAAAAATTACTGTGTGAGGTGCGCAGTATACATGGGGATCAGAAGCCAGCGCTCGCGTGACGATAGAAAGAGAGAATTTTACTAAAATCTTTAGTTTACCTGATGCTCGAAGATACTGATGGCCTACGAAAGGGTCGTGCGAAACCTTACCAAAGAAATGGTCTGGGTGTATGTGGCCACAATTCTCAAAGAAAGAAACATGTACGCTTATCAACTACCTAGAGAAATTCGGTCAAGATTTGGTTTTGATGTTGCCAGGGTAACTGTCTACTCGGTTCTATACCGCATGCAACGGGAGGGTCTAGTCAGGTCGAGCAAACAAAACGTTGTCTCGGGACCCTCTAAACGGTTTTATGAGTTGACCGACATGGGCTCTGAGAAGCTATCTGCCGCATCAGACTTCATCAAGAAAACTCTTGCCGCATTATCAGCTAAGCCCAGATGACTGGCTCCCGAGCCTCTTGTGAGCGTATGACAATCTCTGAAAAACTGTGAAGTTCGAGAGCAAAGCGACGACTATGAAGATATAAAGACTCAGAGCCGGCAAAAGGATGGCCAAAACAAGTAAAATCAGTCGCTCGGGTCTTTCGAGAAGTCCTATGCTTGCAATAGAACCTGTACCCGCGGCCTCGAGTCTGGCTCTGGTATAGCTTGTTAGTAGTGAGCCTACAAAGGCAAGCGATCCTACAAGAAATGGTATACCAAGAGCGTACCAGACGGAGGCGATGATCAATCCGTCACTGTAGCGATCAACCACGGAGTCGAGGACCCCGCCGAAGGCCGACAGAGTCCCCTTTAATCTCGCAAGGGCTCCATCAAGGGCATCAAACAGTCCTCCAGCTATTATGAGTAGCGCGCCGGCATAGAGGACCTTCTCAATAATGAAGGTGGCCCCGAGGGCTGTAAACAGAAAGCCGATAATGGTAACCTGGTTGGGTGTTAACCCGATTCTCGCAAGGCCCAAAGCCATTCTCGAAAAAAATCCCGCCGTAAAACGTCTTAATCGATTAAGCATTCTGACTGCAGGACCGCGACGCGCGCTCCGGCTTTAATCTTAGCTGAGCGCAGCACGTGATTGGAAAATGGCCTCAAAATTCTTCCTCCAAGCCCGAGGCAGAAGTCGAATCAATGATCATGCATCGCGCGTAATGGCCTCACTCAGTGCAGAAACGGGGGCGAGCCCTCCGGCAAATCACGATTCGATATTGAATATAATCTAGATATAGATATTTTGTAGAAATTGTTCGCTTTAGTGGAAATGAGGACAGTACCTGCTTTCTATGGTTTAAATACGCCTTAAGCATCAAGTCATGGGAAGAGCGTGTGTCCACGGTAAGCTCCTCCGTTTTCGAGCATCTTGGAAAGAAGGAAAAGGTACTTTGCGTTGTTACGCAGTCGTATCAGGATCTCGTAACGGCATATCTGGCACAGAAGTGGGCAAAAGACAACGAGATCGTGTTCCTGAATACCGGCTTCGAAGATCAAGAGTTCACTTCAGCTATCCATGAGTTCTTCAGGATCAATGGGCTTCTTGTGAAAACCATAGATGCGCGCCAAGACTTCAAGCCCCTCTTGCGGGCTCGAACTGTGGAAGAAAAGATCGCAAGCTATGCCGAAGCCGTGAAGGGGGTACTCGCGAAGCTATCCGCAAAGTATAGGGCTAGGACACTGGTTGCCGGCAACATTCTGTCTCCATCTTTTGAAGAGCCTGTTCCAGCGACACCACCAAGAACGATGCGATTCAAGTCTGGGACTACTACCATGTACTGCCCTCTCGCGGGAAGGTCGTTAGGTTCACTTGCGCGAATATTCGCGGGGCTAGAAGCAAGCTTTGCTCTTCCGTTCTATCCAATGTCAAGAATCGGCTTGGCGTCCCAGTGTGTGGGCCAGGTATCTCAAGAGAAAATGGACCTTGCGAGGGTGGCAGATAGGAGAGTAGAGAAGGCAATCGGTGGTTCCGTACCAGGCAGGTACTATTTCACGGCCATAGGAGACAACACCAAGACCAAGCCTAAGGATAAGAGCCAGATTGAGAATGTTGTTTATAATTCGTTCAGGAATGTTGGCACGGTATTCAGCGAGATTTCAGAGCTCTGCGAGCCGGTTCCGTGTATAAATGGTTGGGGGCGCATGCTTCTCATCAATGCAAAGGATGACACAGGCGAACTCTTTATCCCCTCAAATGTGGCCCTTGCCAGCCTTCAAGAAAGGGTATCAATTACAAGCAGATTGACGAGAATTGGATACTGTATAGCCACGGGCAATCCTGAGGGGAAATATATTGCACTTCTCCGTCATTTCGAGAGCACCGATTTCAACGTAGCAGTACCCTCTTCGAGAAACTGGTCGCTTATTCCAAAAATAGGTGAGGAGTTGGTCTCACTCAATAACCAGATTTCGGCTTGCTATCTCGACATTTCCACCAAGCCGCCAGCAAAAATTGGCTATATCTAGAAACTACATGTTTTAGAGCTGACGAGGTTAAGAACAGAAGCTCAGGATGGGCTACGTAGCCATTAGAAAGCTCATAATCAGCTGAATAAAGAATGCTATACCTCCTATGAGGAGTATTCCAATAACCGATATTTTTAATGTGAACGAGAACTCTTTTCGATCGGGCTTTCTCGCCAGAATTAATACGTCCCGAAGCTGCTTGACTCTGTCAGAGAGAGCCATAGTTCGTTCTTTCTACCGCACTTTATAAAGCCTTTCCGACCCGGAGTCATATCCTTTCGTATGGAAAGCCGAGTCTAGAAAACTCCCTCAACAGGAAATTACGCTGGTCTGAAGTGAGTCCTTTCCAGTCAACCAGAGCCTTATCTGGCTTCGGAAGGCTCCTCTCAATCGCCTGTAATATAACCTCGGCATTGATGTCCTTGAATGCGTGCTTGGATATTATGTGTCCTAGACCTGTAGAGTGTAGCATAGCGTATTCCGTAAATTTTGACGCGTAATGAGGGCCGCCAAAAGCGCACGCATAACTAACTCCAGAGTACGAGCTCGTGATTGCGTTTACGACTGATCTGGCCGCATATTCGCAGAGCGGTTTGGAGCTCCACTGCTCCTCCCCTGAGCCCACCTCTACAAAAAGAGCCCTACCCGCGAGAGAAGTTGGACCATGATGAGTGGCCTCATGGACTACCGGCATTATAGGTTCTTTCGAGAGCTCCCTTAGAATCTGAAGCGCCAACGAGGGGGCCGCAATCCCAAGTTCACGGGGTTTCCCGCCAAGGTCATTCCTTGATGTGGGGTTTCCGGTGGCGTGCAGAGTGAAGCATGGCTTCATTCCCTTATGTCTGCTGAGAAATATGTAGGTCTCTGCCTCTGGTAGAGGAGGTACTGACGAAGAAGTAAGCTCAGTTGCAATCTCCACGAGTTCAATCCCGAATGTAGACGCAGGTCTCGTGAAAAGCTGCGACCTTACTGCCTGCATCATTAGCCTGCTCGCGGGGTCAATCGTGGAACCAGCTATGAGCAAGTGTACACTCTCAGATGACGGAAGATAGTAGAGCCATAAACGAGTATATTCTGTTCTCACTCTGTTCCCAAAAAATCTCGTTCAGACCCATGGGGGAATCATGCCTGATCACATTTCCTCCCATGGGGAAACCACGGAGTACCAATACTCCCTTTTTGGCGCCAGAATCTAACAATGCTTCGAGAGAGATACTCGGAAACTCGACCGGCGTATCCCCTCCCTGCGACTGGGGAAAATTCCAGTAAACTGCTCCGGCGTCCTCGAGCGCGTGCCTAGGAGTACTCACTAGCTCCACGCTACCACCGGTCTTCTCTGCTTCGACCTTAGCACGAGCTATGCCTTGTATATTGGGGCGAGCTCGGTCTGATGTGGCAACCTTCAACTTTACTCCACATTTCGCTGCAGCAAGAATCACCGAGTTGGATATTGCGTCGCCCGCTCCTATATATGCCAGATTCAGACCCGATAACTTGCCCAATTTGCTTTTCAGAGTCGCGAAATCAGCAAGTGCCAGCGCGGGTGCTTCCTTTTCACTCAAAGCGTTTAAGACTGGGATGTTCGACGTTTTTGCAATACCCTCCATGAATGAGTGGTCGGAACCCTCAACAACGGCACAATCCACAATCCTTCCGATAGAGCGTGCGAAATCGAAGACATTTACCCCGAGCGACCCCTTCGCCTCTTCCCATCCGAACCGGACTGTAGAAGCCCGGAGCCTCCGTGCGGCAACCTCGGCATAGAAGCGAGCTCTCGCTTCGGCTGGGCATATCGCTGCAAGCACACTGTTTTCCTTCTCGAGGCTGAGCAGGCCGGCCGTCATTGACTTCCCTATCCTTTCTGAAAAGTCGATGAGATCTTGAAGTTCATGGATGCTAAGGTCATCGACCGAGAGAATGCTGCGACCCCTAAGAGAGTTAACGCGCATATGCGCCTGAGACTCAATGGTGGTTTAAAACAATTTGCTGAGAAAGAAATCCGGAGTAAAGCTCTGCAGGTCTCGGTAACTTTGTCCGGTACCGACCAGAACAATCGGTTTTTTAACAGACATGGCTATTGCGAGTATGACCCCACCTCTTGCGTCCGCATCTAACTTAGTCAGGATGACACCGTCTATACCTATCCGCTGGTTAAAAGTGATTAACTGATTTAATGAATCGTTACCCACCAAGCTGTCTGCTATAAACAAACGATAGTCGGGCTTCGTAACACGAACTATTTTATCCATTTGGTCCACGAGACCCACGTCGTTCTGCATCCGACCGGCGGTATCAATGAGAACAACATTGCGACCCTTATTCTTTGCCTCCTGAATGGCAGTGTAGCCTACTGAGGCCGGATCGCGGCCGTATGATGTCTGTCCTAGCGGGATCTGCAATCTCTCCGCGTGCTCCTTCAACTGCTCGATAGCGCCCGCGCGAAAAGTATCCGCAGCCGCGAATATAGGCAGAAACCCTCTATCCTTTAGCAACGATCCAACTTTGGCAATTGTCGTGGTTTTGCCACTGCCGTTCACTCCAAAAAAGACTAGAACACATATCCCTCTTTCACGAATCTTTGAATTCACGAGTGAGACAAAGTCCGGGGCTTTCGTGACCTCAAGTAGCCTCATCAGGACCATTTTAACAGCTGCGTTGACAGTCGCATCGCTGCGCTCGAGCCTCTTAACCCTCAGAAGCTCTAGCTCCCCTCTTATACTGGAGCAGATTTGCACCGCGCTCTCCAAAGGAACGTCGGCCTGCACTAGCTGGGTTTGAAGCGCAGACAGTGTCCTCTCTATTTCTTCACGAGAAAGGTCGCGGGAAGATACTGCCTGAGTGACTGAAGCGAATGCCTTCTTTAAGGACTCAAACAAGCATGCTACCCGCCAACTTGCAGTTCTTGAGCCAGTCTGTTAATCTTGGGCTGAAGAAGCTGGATTCGCTGAAGTGTAGTTGAGTAGTCTCTTACAAGTTCGTTAGTTCGCTCGCCGAGTAGCTTTACCCTGGCACTCAGGTATTCTTCGACCTTGTCTACAGAGAGCTTTGCGTAAACGTTTTCTCCCAGAAGCACGAGCATCTTTTCTGGTGAGTGGACGCTCATCGGAACCATCACGCCGCTACCCAAAGGTACGAATGTCTCTCTGTTTTTTCCCTTCTCGACGAGTTCTCGCACTGAACCAATAGTGGTGAGCATCTCAGTTTGGGCCGCTTCAACCAGCCGAAGCTGCTCTTCGATCGTTTGTGCGACCAATCCTAAGTATTCATAGTCCCCAAGAAGTTTTTGAAGCAGGCCGTATTTGCTCTCCGGATTGGTGCTTTCAGACATATGGCTCACCCACTTTGAGCCATATACTGTCGCACAACTGCATCATCTACTTCTTCCCGGTCGGTAATCAAAGACACACTCTCAACTTTTATCTGATGCCTCCTCAGCCTGTGTTTGCTTCCCATTAGCGAAAATATTCTTTCCCTAGCGTCATGTTCGCTATGCGCCAAAACGAACTTTGTAAAAGGCTGCCAATCTAGCACGCGTCGCATTTCCCCCCGCGCCTTGTATACTTTAAGCGGGACCTGCGAAGAACACATTCAACTTCTGAGGTTAGGTCAGGTACCATTATTTGAGCGTAGCTCGAACAATTCGGCGAGGATTCAGGCAATGCCCAACGCGTTTTCTATTTCTGCCATTTCTATGCCTGTCGTCGCATATCCGACCAGGACAGATGAACTGTTTGAGATCATGCCGCTCCTAATGTAGGGGTATCCGCCATTCACTGTCACTCTTGCTCCATCCAGTCGCGTACGCGCTCGGACGAGCTCTAACTCTTCTTCAGATGTCTCAGGGTGGCAAGCAAATCCCTTGTCGGTAAGAACCAAGGCAGAACCGATTGTATTCAGCCCCCCTATTGTCACCCTGAATAACTCCACTCCGAGGATGTCCTCAGCCGCATCCAAAAAAGCATCACTAAGAATTGGAGACGCAAAACCCACCCGTGAATTCACCGCAAGGAGATTCCCCAATGCGTTATATTTGGACCTAGAGCGAATCACGTTGAATCCTCGGTGCTTCAGGTTTAGAACGTCTTCATCATCGGCGTTATAGGGCAACATCACCCCATTGTTGTTTGCGGCTACCATGGCACCCACCGCACTTATCCCACCTATTCCAAGCTCAACTACCTCGGTTCCGGTCTTTTCCCTTATCAGCCTCTTTGAACTCTCCTGCGAGTTTAGCGGCACGAAAACATACTTATCTGTAGCAAGCGCAAAAATTCCGATTGATTCGGTATTGAAAATCTTCAATCGTTCTACCGTCAAGCAGTGCTTTCACTGTGTAATTTTCCGGGATAGATGTAGGCCTTCTTCTCCTTGGTGATGCCCACGTGTATCGCGATTTTACGAGGTGGTTTTTCTATGCTTCTTGACCAAATTGCCTCGTTGACTTTCTGATCGATGTATACGTCCTCTGCCTTCATGTGTTTAACAACGAAGCGCCTCAGGACGTTGACGGCTCTCTTCGCCCTCTTAGAGCGACCCAGCCAGTAGACACTAGAAAGTGGAACGATATAATCCCTTTCGCTCGTGAATTCTATTTTTTCTTCTGGTGCCTCTTCTGGCTTTTCCTCAGGTCTTTTCTCCTCTTGCTCGGCTTTACCTGCTTCCTCTGGTACAGGTTCCTCCTTCTCGGCGGGTGCAACCTTCTGAGACAACTCTGTTGCGTCCGTTTCACCCTCACTCTCTGAAGCCGTTACCTCTGAATAATTTGCCGAGAGATAATTCAGATTTTTCATTTTCCATCCCTCAACTTTCATTATCAGACCTTCAGGCGGCCCCCTCGCCTAAAGTTCCTGCTCTTTTCGTTGCGCCTAAGCTTCCCACCCGTCTTTGCCGTTATCCAAACTGGCACGTTGGAATTTTTGTTCAAGGCGTGTCCAATTCTCTTCTTTCGTCCTCTCGGCTTATTGACTCCCAAGTTTTCACACTTCTCCCTTTCTGCGGATTGTGATGCTGGTCTCTCTTGAGCTTGTTGAAGAGATTCTATAAAGCAGCTGCTTGAGAGCGCTGTCAGTTATGGGTCTGTCTAGCTTTCCGCTCTGATATACCGCAATTATCTGGTCCTCTAGCATTCTCGCAACGTTTGGCTTGACCATCTTAACAGTCTGTAAACGTTGTCTCGCCTCACGCGTCAGCGCCTGTCTGAGAATTGCCTGCCTCCTTGCCTCTTCAGCTTCGGCTGCGGCGTTACGCTCCTGAATGTCTTGAGATGAAACTCGTTGCTGAGCTCTAGCAAGTTCTCTGCGTTTGAGCTCCTCTAACTCAGGGTCATAATCTGAAGAGTATTCGCTCATATCTCACACACTTGTGTACGCCCTTATGTGGGCCTGGCCGTGCTCACTTTTCGAAAGTTCGTCCTGGGCAACTGAAAGAACAAGTTCGCGACCGCGCTTTGTAAGAGACCTCCCCCCATGCGGGGACTTTTGGACCAACTTGGCATTCTCTAACTGCCTTAGAATTCTCCTTATGTGCCCTCCCGACGCCATGCGAAATCTTTCAGGTCTCGACTTGGACATTCGCTTTCCGCCATATTCGAGCCTGAAATCCTTAACTCCCATTGCACCACGAAGAGCCATCTTCCTCATCAGAGAAGCAGCGCGAATGTACCACCACTCCTTTGATTTTGGGGGCTCAAGACCTGCGGGTTTGGTCTTAACGAAAGCAGACCATGCCGGGGGTTTTATTTCGGTGAACTCGGTCTTAAGTCTGGATGCCAGATTAGCAATCAATTTTTGATGGTAAACAAGTTTTAACGTAACCTCGTCTTGAAATGCGGTAGACATTGAGCGAGTACAAATGAGAGGAATTTCTTGGTATAAGCTTTACTTGGAGAATCGATTCGGGTACACATGGGACGCGTTACGAATATGCTGTAGGCATCAAAATCGGAACGCTGGGGGCGGGATTTGAACCCGCGCGGCCGCAAGGACCAAGGGCTTAGCAAGCCCTCTCCCTACCATGCTAGGAGACCCCAGCAGTGGCCCCTCCTAGACGCACCAAGCTCTGGCTACGACTACACAATCCTTTATCCTTTGCCCTTCCAGATCGGGAACGCGCATGGTCAGAGGTAAAGCTGCTCCCTCCCGGGCCTGACTCGATCCCCTCTGCAATTCCGCGCGGCCGCCCCTACGAGCGGTGCGACGGCTCCCATACGCCCCTCGACCATGGGCTGCATCGACATGATTGTAAGGCGTGACCATCGACTGGCACAGCTAGGGGGTTACTGGTATTCGCATAGCGTCCATTTCGAACTTGGAGGGAGGACGAGCCCCTCTACCCTACCCGTCGAATCCTGAGCGCGGTTCAACTTATTTGTTATGACCCGCCTGTCGGACCACAAGTAGCCATTGAAAGATTGTGCTCGGGCCAACGTCGCCAGTCAGCAAGGGAGAGCTTATCGTGAACGGCTGTAAATCTATGACAAACTCGGGTTTCTTGACTCTTCCGGCAGTGCGCTATGGATATTCCTCTCCAACTCAAATTCACAGGCCTTACAAGTTGTTCTCTTTGGAGAAGTCGGCTCCCCACAGCGAACGCAAGGCCTCATATTACCTTGCCTTTCTCCGAATAGTTCAGCCAGCTTTTCCTGTAAGTTAAGAAGCGCGTCACTGGTTCCGCTTGCAAACTCACTCGCGGTCTCAAGAATACCACGCACCTTGTCGCGAGTTGTGTCATGCGAATACGGACATTCAACACTCTGAAACTGGAAGCCTTGGAGGTAAGCATACATTGCGATTTCTCTTTCTGACGTTTTTCTCAAGGGCTTAATTCTTGGCACAAAACCCGCAGTTGTAGTAGCGTTTCTCAGTATGCGGTCGAGGTCGCCTCGAAAGAGGTTCATTAACATGGTCTGTGCCTCGTCGTCCTTGTTGTGCCCAGTTGCTATTTTTGTCGCGCCTAGCTCCTTTGCTGCTATGTTCAAAGCACGACGTCGGAGCACGCCACATATCCCGCATGCCGAACCCTTGTAAGAAGAGGTTTCGAGGTAGCTTCCTAAGCTGGCACCAAAAAGCTCCTGATAACTGAATTGACGGTGGGGAATAGAGAGCTTATCACAGACATCCCTTGCTATTCGCGCAGCCTCCTGCCGATATGCCCCCCCGGCGACAGTTACCCCCTCATCTATGGTCACTGCCGAGAGTGTTATCCCATTGAAACGCTTTGCGAGCTTTGCCATGATATCGGCAAGAACGACGCTATCTTTGCCCCCAGAAAGCGCAAGCATAACGTTGTCACCTCTTTCTATCATATGCTCGTTCTTGATGTTTCTGAGAGCGCCCCTGTAGACCTTATGAACAAAGCACGAGGCACAATAACGTAAGCCTGAAGTTGAGTCGAAATATACCGCTTGCCTCGACTCACAATCCGAACAAAGTCGCTCAGCACACATTAACCTGTCTCAGTAGCGATCGTGTTCTCAGCGTTGCATTAAGGTTGTGATGCCCGGCTACAGAGATTTAGCACTAGTAAAAATGAGAGGCGCGGTTGTCGATTAGTGACAAACCCCGAACACCAACGTCACTGATCCCGGGCATTCGATGCTTGTCTCATTCGTACATATGAATCCAGATAGCATTAAGGTCTGATGCGGAGAAGTGCGTAATGAGCATAGCGAGCTCAGCAGAGTCCATTCTGCAGTCGGTAGTGAACCAGGTCACCTCATTCATAACATGGACTCTGGGATTGCTTCTCAAAGCTACTATCAGCGTGCTCGAACCAATATCAATCTTTATGCTTCTTATTGGTATCGTGCTCTGGTTCTCCGGGCTGGAGAGAAGAATGGGGAAGAGGCTCGTACTCGGTGCACTAATAATCTGGTTAGTCGCACTTGTCGCTGGATGATAGAAAAGGGATTGAATGTGTCTACGGGTGCGCTCGCAGACGGCTGTGCACTCTGCCTTATGGGACATAAGATGACCCTCTTCATTACGGGGCTTTGTCCCAACAAATGTTACTATTGCCCAGTGAGCGCCTCAAAGATGTGGACCGATAAGATGTACGCAAACGAAAGACCAGTGCTGTGTGTAGAGGACGCTATCTTAGAAGCTGAAGAGTCTGGGGCGGTTGGTACAGCAGTTACAGGCGGCGAGCCATTGGTAGTGCCGAAACGTGTCGCAGAATACGTTAGAGCGCTCAAAGAGAAATTCGGAAAGTCTCACCATATACACTTGTACAGCGGATTCCCGAATTTGAGTGAGAGGGTAGCTCGAGAACTCTATGAGTCGGGCCTTGACGAGATAAGATTTCACATAATTGCAGCGCCGGGAGTAGAACGCTCAATAGAAGTGGCGTCACAATACCCATGGAGAGTGGGTGTCGAAATACCTGCGCTTGAGGGCGTTGACCTTCGTGCGGAAGCAAAGAAAGCGAAAAGAGCAGGGGCCCAGTTCATGATACTAGACGAGTATGAAGTGAATGAAGAAAACTCCTTCGCCGCAGCAGGTCTTACCCTTCAGGGAAGTAACTCCGCAATCCTCTCCTACCCCGACAAGAGAATTCTGGAGCTCATGTCGGAACTTAGGGAAATTATCCCTGTACACTACTGCACTGTTCGTTCCAAATATCTTATCCAGTATAGAAACAGGCTGGTATCATCCTTCGCGGCGAAAAGAATAAGGGGTGAATTGCTGGATGATGGCACGGTCCTCAGAGCGGAGAAGGGGGAGCTCATCAGGTTCGCTCCGACATACAAGAATCCGGTCTATGAAAGACTCTAGCGGGCTGTCACGGCATACCTTAGGAAGGCGGCATACCCGCCCAACCCCACTAACTGCTCGCCTTTTTCGTGATGCTCCGAAATTATGTGTACCTTACCGCGATATTTTTCGACTGTGAAAATGAGGTCATGAGCGTGGTCGTAGTCATTCTTTAACATCTTTTCAGATATCAGCATTTCCTGGATTGCACCATCCCGAGCGCTCTTTTCAACCTCTGTGTAACCCACGGCCACCCTTCTTCCTGACGTTAATGCAAGCTCAGAAAACAACCTATCCATGAGCTTGGTTTCTTCTGAAACTCTGAGCTTCTCTAGAAAGCCTTTGTCCAAGAGCTTGGTTACTGCCTCTTTAACTCCTGCTTGCCCGCCATATGATGTGTCTACAAGTGTTGCGTCAACGTGCACCCCCTTTTTTACGAGTGCACCCTTAACGAGGCCCAGCAACCTTTGCTTTAGGTAACCCGGGCCAGCGAACACTACCGGTTCTCCGGCCCTGATAAACTTGGTCAAGTCGTTTGCGATCTTCTCTAGGCTCTCGGAGACCAGCTCCTCATGTTTTCGCTCCTCCTTCCCAGGAATTCCGGTCGACCATGTTGCAACAGTCTCCACTCCGTAATCCCAAACCCTAGCGAAAGCGACTTCGTCGTAATCGAGAGCTACCACGCCAACAGTCTGAGCAGGCGCTTCTCTTAGCAGTGCTTGAAGCTCGGCTTCCTGCCAACGGGTCTTTGCTATAGTGAGTACCGAGCCAATCTCGGCCACGACTGTATGATACGAGCCAAGAATGCCGAGCTCATCAGGGTCTCTGGTCACCTTCCCCGTAATTCTAAAAGTGCTAGTGAATGGTTCGAACGATACTTTCTCAACTCGCACTGACAAGGTAGTCGGTACCCTCCCTGAACGCTCCGTTCCATCTCTGGAACGAAGCATTCTGCTCGTTCTCGCAGTGACCTCATCGCCTGCCGCAAGAATCGACTCCAAACTCCAGAAATCGCTGGGTGAAGTAACCTGAAGCGTTATTGAACCTGCTTTGGGGTCGCGCGCAAGAACGCGCATATTTATGCCATTGCTTCTTCGAAGGTGAGCGTGACAACTCCGCTCGGTCGCCGCACGATATTACCCATCCTATTTCCTACGACGTACCGAATGGACTTTTCGCTCGAAGTGTCCAATATACGCTGACTGATTACGCCGTCAAATACCACCGCGAAAGGCGACTTGCCTTGCAGGTCATGAAGTTTATCAGCCATCTCCTTGACGGGAACCTTCGCGAGAACATTATAGTCGGAGTCTAGAACGACCGCCTCGAGCGTTCCGTTTAGGCTCCTCATGAGCTCTAGGAGCTTATCGGGGACCGGGATGTGTTCTTTTTCCCTTGCCTGTGAGACCTGTGCCGTGACCTGTTCTCGCTGATGCTCACGGTATACTTGAGGATGCTCATGAGATCGCGGTTCGGGGAAGTGCTGCGGTTGAGATTGAGATTGAGATTGCGGAGCCGGTTGCAACTTTTCTGGCTGAACTTGGACCAAAGCTGGTACCTTGTTAGCTAGTGCCTTCATGATTTCCTTGCCAGTGAGCTCTTCGACTTCTTTTCCTTGCGGAGCCCTCGCCACAAAATCGACTTCGGCTAGCTCTAAAAGGCGCTTGAGGATGAGGTCTCCTCCCCGGTCGCCATCAAGGAAGACGGTCGCTTCCTTTGTTCTGCATAGATCAATCACTGACTTTGGCACACGCTCGGCTGCACCTCCCAAAGATATTGCATTCCGGTAATCGTATCTCAGCAGGTTGAGCACATCTGCTCTGCCTTCCACCAAAATAATCGATTCTGAGCTATCAACGTCCGGGCCAGCGTCCAGTTTCTCCGGTCCGTAGGGCACAACGAACGACTCACGCACCTTCCCGAGAAGACCCTGAAGCATTTCTTTGACGTCAACCTTTTGCTGCTTCCGGTCCCACCCCTCCAAGATTTCCTTGGCTCTCGATATCACGCGATTTACCTTCTCCATCCGCGTGTCTTCGATGTTTTCGATGCTGATTCGTGCGGCGTAGGGGCCGATTCGGTCAACATTTTCAACTATCGAGGCAATAAGAGCCGTCTCCGCCCTGTCGAGGTTAGAAGGAATCATGATGCGACCCACGCTGCGGTTGTCGTGGGTTTCCAAGTCTACCATGATTCGTCCGATCCGGCCCTTCTCTAGTAACGAACGAAAGTCATATTCGTCGTTAAACAAGCCTTCAGTCTGTCCGAATATTGCTCCTATGACGTCGCTTTTGTCAATGATTCCATCAACTTCGCAAGGAGCGTGAATTATGTACTTTGTTGAACTGGCGGGCATTCCACCCATGAGTTTTCATGATGTCCTCGCTGAACGCATTTTATAAGGCCTGCTTAATCGCCCAGTACCATTCATAATGAGGAATTTTAGCGATGCAATGATGGTCTGGTCAAAAATGTGTTTCTACATGTCAATGCATCCGTCTAGTGTATGTCCTTTTCTGCGGAATAAGAATAATTTGTATTGGAGCGTCGCAGAGTCCGAGACTTACCTCCTAGCATAGGAGTGGCATGGGAAGCCGTTAGCAACTACCACGATTCGCTCCGATGTCCAAGCGTTTAAGCGGTTTCAGAGTTTGATGTGAGGCTCGCAAGATTCTAACCGCATTCCTCCACATTTGGGGGCTCCTTGGGGAATTTCTGTGGTATTTCCTTCCTGAGAAACCGCATGCGTGTGCACCTGGCGCCTTCTCATGCACAAGGCGCATGGACCTCCTGAGTCGGCGGCCAATCAGAGTCCCAAGCTCCAATCCATGGCTTGCCGCAAACGCGATGCTATTCACTGGCCAGAGTTCCTCGCTCGGTCAGGAATCAATTAGTTGTGGTTGGGCCCGAAGTATTCAAACGACGCGCCCGCATTCATCCTCCTCTTAAGGATTCGAAGCTTTTCGCTCGCAAACAACTACTATGAGCGGCCTGTTGCCCAGTCTCTGACACCACATTTCACTGACAGGCTAACGCCCACTAGACGTGGCCCTCGAACCGGGCCGGTTCCGACCGCCCGCATAAGAGTTTCTGGAAGTCTCTAATAGGTTAGCCGCCTCAGACTGGGCAAGCAAAGTTCGAGCTCAAAGCATGCAACGGGATAATCAAGGCCAATCCTGCGCAGTATTTCTGGACTGACCTCTCCAATTCTGCCTTGGCGCTTGTCGGGGAGCAGTATTATACTCCCTCTACCAGCGAGGAACGGGTCACCTGCCCGATCGCCGAAACTGGGGGTGAGCCCTGTATCGAGACAGAACTGGGCGAAAAAGTCCTCTATGATATCGCAGCTTGCCACGTTGTCACAAACCAGCGCACACGCGTTGTAAGACTGGACGTACGAGCCGTCTCTTATACCTACCACGGGCCCCACCTCAAAAATGTGAATTGGTTTGGGTTTGTTCTGATTCTTAGTCAGGGATGAAAGGAGGCCCGGAAGCAGGCTGCTCCTCAGAGAATCCATATCGTGGGACATTGGATTGGATAGCCGGATCATATCAAGAGGCTGGCTCCAGAAAGAAGCGGAGCTGGCACACAGTAACATATTATTGACTTCAATGAACCCAAGGCTTGAGAGACTTCTTCTCGCACCTTCTGTTATGAGTGTTATTGTATGCAATGAGCCGTTAGTTGCGTGATATGGCCTCTCCGGCCCTATATTTTGATAGCCATACATCATCGCCACATCCTCGATGAGGTCGACCTGGTGCATGATGTCCAGCCTGTATAAGGGTACTTTAGCTATAATCCGGTTTCCTCTTTGTGATACAGAATCAAATCTGGCTCTGCCCAATAGCGATGCAATGCTGGATTTCTTTAGAGGTAGTCCGAGTATCCCCCGTAAGTAGTCACAATCCAACTCCATTTCTCGCATTTCCGGCAAATTCGCAGGCTTCGCGGCTTCCACGTCCGCTGCGCCTGACGGAAGTACCTTGGCTACGGCGCCGCCAAACTCCGCAATTGTAAAGGCCATCAACTGGGCCGCCGATCGAACCAGCGTGAGATCCGTTCCTGTCACATCTACCATAAGTGAGGTTGAGTGTGCAGTAAGTTGGGTGAGTGAACCGTTTATGATCGGGGGCATCGAAAGCACTTCGCCCGCGTCTGTTGCAAGTAATGGGTAAGAGCTCCATCCCGCTACCAAATGAGAAAATTCCTGGCCCTTCGGGTGTTCGGCCAGGATCTGGGCGGCATTCATTTCTCTCTCAGCTCCGAGTGGAATGAAACTAATACTCGAGGAGCCTACTGCACAGTACGTCAGTCTGTGGCTTACCAAGCGGGACACATCGTGGACGCCAATCGCAAACCGCAGTCTATTTCCTGAGAGAATCTGGTGCATTCTCTCCTGAAAATCTATCAACTCCCGCACAGAAATTTCGTCTAATCGAACTCCTTTTACAACATAGGCGACCATAAAAGGTCGTTTTTCTCTGAGACTGCTCGTATCAACGTCAAGCGTAAAATCGGTTTCTGCCAAAGGATAGCGCGGGAAGCCAAGTTCAAGGCCAAGGAAACCCTTGAAGGCACGACCCAATCCGGCAGAGCACATCAGGTCCACCCTATCCGCGTTAAGCTCTACGGCCACGGTGCTTGTACCCCTTGACTGGATCTCTCCTTTGAAATTGAAAAGTAGCTCCTCGAGCTCTGCATCACCTATTTCGCGTCCCACGATTCGGGTCAAAGTACGGCGATCAATCTCGATTGTTGGCAAACTTGGAGACCGCCTCCTCCTTGAGAAGTATTGTTTCGAGGTCCTGGGTTACCAGCTCTCGTATGTCGTTAAGTCCGTAATAGGCCATTGCAAATCGGGTAATACCAATTCCCCACGCCAAGACAGGATGTGTGATCCCGAGAGGCGCAGTAACTTCCGGCCTAAACATGCCTCCTGGTGCGGCCTCCACCCAGCCCAAATTCTGGTGATAAATGTAAGCTTCCACGCTCGGCTCTGTGAATGGAAAGTAACCGGGCTTGAACCTGATTTTGGTGACTCCGAAGCTGTGTGCGAATTCCTCAAGAAAACCAAGAAGATTCCGAAAAGTAAGATGTTCGCCACCGACGATTCCCTCACATTGCTGAAATTCCGGCAGATGGGTAGCGTCGAGAGGGTCCCTTCTGAAATTTCTATCAATCGTAAAGAACTTGTAGGAGTCACCGGGATGCTCCCCCAGTTTCCTAGCAGAGACTGATGTAGTGTGGGATCTCAGGACAAGCCTCAACGCAATTTCCGGGCTCCAATGGCTTCCCCATCCAATGGAGCCGGTTGTCCCTCCAGCCGCATGCACCTCACCTACATTTCGCATAAGGTCCTTGGCAGGGGCGGGGGGTAAGTGTGGCTCACCAGAAATGGCATAGCTTTGGTGGGCTTCTCGCGCAATGTGATCTTGGGGAACGAAGAGGGCATCAAAGTTCCAGAACTCGTATTCGATATAGGGTCCGTACATTTCCTCAAACCCCATCGCTACAAGGGTTTCTTTGACCATCTGCAGAAATTCAAGATAGAAGTGGTTCTTGCCACGGTGAAACGATGCCTTCCTTCTAAGGGCGTACTGGTATGGTGGAACTTCCAGCGTGCGATAGGAACCGTCAACGAGTGTTTTGTGGGACAGTACTGTTGGCCTTCTGAGTGAACGAATATAATCTTCTGAAAGTTCTGCACCTGCCTTCACGCGCACTTCGCTCCTTTGTTTTAAAGCGGCAAGCTGCCTCTCCCTCAGGACCTCGAGCTCAGCCGGAGTCTCATTTACGGGCAGTCTCCGTTGCTCCTTCAGTCTCTGGAATGTCTCCCCAAGCTTCTGGGGGGGATTCAATCTTTCGATTCGTCTTTCAACCCCCCCTTGAACGCCCACTTGCACCAGCCGTATCAGACCTCTCTTAATCCCCCAAGCTAGCGCTGCATTGAAACTCTGATCATCGAGGTGGGACTCTGATTTAGCGGCGCTCAAGGTCATGCCTTCCCCTATGGTCGCATAGAGACTGTCTTCTGGCAGAGAACTGGTTCTCATTGCGCGTTCAGTGGGTTCGGCAAAGACAGCGGTCGAAGTTGATTTTTTTAGAAGGTTTTTCATGCTCAGTGACTCAATAGCAGAGGCAACTGCTGAATCCGGCAATCCAGTCGTCTTTGAGACTTCTTCCAAATTTCTCTCGACGCCGTCTTTTAGCGCCAAGAGCACCCTTTCCTCGTTTTCGGTTATGTTGGCTACCAAGGCAAATCCTTCTCAATCTCACAGAGCACTCTTCCGGTGACATCTACTTCTTCATTAAGGATTCTGGTTGAGGATATTGGTCGACCGTCACCTGCACGAACGGTATGCACCACAGCAATTGAAAGGGAAGGGTAGCCCTTCTTATATCTCAACATTCGGATCTGGCATGCAAAAGGCAGATTCTCTTCGCTCGTAACCAGAGTCCTGTACTCGGGGTCGTTTACGACAGGTCCATAGTGGTCTGTAAGGGGAGCGATAATCGGTCTGAAACCGTAATGCGATTCAAAATAGCGCAGGATTTGTCTGCTCCTTACCTCAAAAGGAGGAATAAGGTGGCTCTTTGGAGAGAGCCCTGACGTCGTCACACCCACTGTCACTAACGATGAGGCTTTGCTGCTCCTGTCAAACAGAGCCTCATGTCCTTTATGAATTACCGCGAAAGTCCCCCCCGTAGCCGCTTTCTTCAATTTTGGTTTTCACACTTTACGGGCCCGGAGGGATTTGAACCCTCGACTTACGGCTCCGAAGGCCGCCGCCCTATCCATGCTAGGCCACGGGCCCTCCCGAAAGAAGCCGAAGCATTCATTTAAGCGCGTAGTGGCAAGCGTGAGCGAGACTAGACGCTGATTGCTGCTCATCACCACCCCTCAAGGCACGAAATCTGCACCTTAGTGATAAGCGTCAGGCAAAAGGGTCAAATTACTTTCATTACGTAGCTCTCAGTAAAGTAGCCCGTTCTCGCGAGTGGAGCGTACTAATTATATGGACGAAAGTAGCTCTGAGCAAGGGATGAAGAACATTGTTATCCTCAACTTCAAGTGCTACAAAGAAGCAACTGGCGAATCTGCACTAGAGTTGGCAAGACTTGCTGCAGAAGTTGCAATGGAATGGGAGGTTCGACTAATAGTTGCCCCCAGAATGGTAGACTTACCTCTCTTCAAGGCGGAATTCGCAAACCTAGAGTATTTCGCCCAACACTGCGATCCCCAAGAAGATGGCCCATACACGGGACGTATTACACTCTCCGACCTGCAAAGGACAGGGGCTCGGGGAGTCCTCGTAAATCATTCAGAATACCCTCAAACGCCGGCTGAAATCAGTACGATTCTGAAAAATGCCCACTCATATGGGCTCGAGACCTGTCTCTGCGTCCCAGATGAGCGGGCACTCGAGACGCTCGAATGGCGAGCGGCTGAAATGGTCGCGGTCGAGCCCCCCGAATTGATTGGCGGCAACGATTCTGTGTCAAAAACAAAACCAGATCTCCTTATGAGAGCCTACTCCAAAATCAATCAAATCAACCCGAAGTGTCAAAAACTCTGCGGCGCAGGTATCAGAACCTCAGAAGATGTCGTGGCGGCGCGTCAACTCGGGGCTGACGGCGTCCTTATCTCTTCAGGATTCGTTTTCGCTAAAGATCATCGCGCCGTCCTCAGAGGGCTCTTCGCTCGGCTTTGATTCCTCGAATGACGACTGGTAGAAATATTCCCCAGAACTTTTCTGTTCCCGGTCTAGGTTGCTGCCGGCTTTGTTCGCCCTGGGTCGTCCCGTTTCCTTATCTCTTCTGAATGTTATCCCGACCTGTTTGAGGAACGTGTTCAATCCGTCGTGTAGACTTGCGGGGGCGTGCGCGGTGGCACTCTTGCCCGCTACGCCATCTATCAGAACAAGCCCGTCAGAGATGTAATCTATCAACGAGAGGTCGTGGTCAATTACGAATGCTACTGCGTTACGGCTCTCTACTGTCCTCCTGACCGCTTTAGATACGGCAATACGTTCTTCCACGTCCAAGTAAGCGCTCGGTTCATCAAGAAGATAAATATCTGCTCTACTAGCGAGCGCAAAAACTATTGCCACGCGCTGCAGCTCACCCCCACTCAACTCGGAGACGAGTTTTTGCGAAAGCCTAGGAATACGGAGAGACTCATACACGTCTGTGCTGAACGTGCGGTCGTCCAGAGCGGCTTTGGCGTAAGTCCGGAACAATTCCTCTACTGAGCCGTCGAACTTCGGACTAATTGTCTGCGGCTTATAGCTGATTCCAACGGGGCGACCGGACACGTATTTTTCCTGAAAATGACCATAAATCTTCTTCACAAAAGTAGTCTTACCTATGCCGTTTTCACCGATAACTCCAATCGCCTCGCCTCGCCCTATTTCCCCAGGTAGGATGGAGAGCCTGAAGCCACTTGAGTATCTCGCTTCTAAACCGGGCCAGCTCAGCTTCTCAGACCGTTCATGCATTTCGGGCATAGAGCGCTTGTAGAATCTTACAGGCGAGTCTCGGAAACGAATATTCTGGCTTGCCAAGTGACCCAACAGGTAGGCATTGATGCCGCTGCGTGCACTATAGACGTTGGAAACATGCCCATAAGCCCCGGCCTCTCCGTAAATAATCGTGAGATAATCTGCTAGGTAGTCGAGCACTACCAGGTCGTGCTCTACCACTACCACGTATTTGCCCAGTGCCGCCAAGCGTGCGAGCGCCCGGCCCAGCTGGAGCCTTTCCTTGACATCCAGAAAACTGGCTGGCTCATCGAAGAAATACGCGCCAGCATCCTGGGACGCTGTATGAACTATGGCCGCCTTTTGAAGCTCCCCCCCGCTTAGGTCTTTCATCCTCCGTGAGAGTATGTCTGAGAGGCCGAAACTCATAACCAGTTCGGAATCCGAACCAGCCAAGTAAGTCGAGAGTTTCTCTTCGGACTTCAGACTTTCTATATACTGAGGCTTGAATGCCATGCGGATGCGTTTGGCGTAAACCTCTGTGAAGTATCTCTGCAATTCTTTGCCACGAAAATATGTAATTACAGCCCTCTCGTCCCCGCTCTCCTCTCCTAGGTTGGGCACAATTTCGCCAGTCAGTATTCTGAGAGCGGTCGTCTTCCCTGCCCCGTTTTTTCCAAGTATACCGAGTATTCTGCCGGGCTTCGGCGATGGCAGCCAGAAGAGCTGAAAGCCGCTGGTCAGATACTTATGAACCAGCGTGTCGGACCAGCTGTCAGGCAGATTAAGGACTGCTATCGCAGAGTAAGGACACTTATTCACACAAATCCCGCAACCAATGCACAGATCCTCATCAATCTTGGCCTTTTTGCTGGTAGGTTCGATCACTATTGTCTCGGGTTTGGCACGCTCAACCGGACAAACACGGATACACAGGTCGCCACACTTTTCTGGCCTACACTGGCTCTGCTCAACGGCAGCAATCCTGAACGACGGTCTCCTCCAAATAGCCCCTACTCTTCGGCGGGCTCTTCTTCTTCGGTTATATCAAATGCTTCAAGAAAGGCTTCTTTCATCTGAGCTTCTTTCTCGGGCTTTTCTTCACCCGATTCCACTACTACATCTACACCTTTTTTCACAGTGACTATAGCTTCTTTCGGCCTCTTACTGCGGAAGGGCTTTACATACCCGCACTTGGCGCAATACAGCACCATCTTTTTGTTTTCTTTTTTTGGTACCATTACTCCGCCGCATTTAGGGCAGTAGTCCAAAGACCGTCTACCAGCACTGTTGCTTTACGTAAGAATAAAAGGGCTACTCGTCTTCCTCTGACGGTTCGTCCCCCGTCTCTTCGAGGTCCTCGTCCATAAACTCCTCTTCGAGGTCCTCGGAGTTATCCTCGTCTCCGTCATCGCTATCGTCATCCTCTTTCTTTTCGTCCTTCTTTTCTGAGACCAAGGTTGATGCCCTCGCGGAGCGCTTTGGCCCAAATCTCAAATATAAATGCTTCTGAAGTCATCTGGATTCCGAGCGAGTGTAGGTCACAGTGGAAGGCCTCCCAAAACACGGGCCGGGGTTAACCACAGTCTTCTGTGGCTTTATCGCGGCGCTGGCAAGCTGTAATCCGTAGGGCACACAAATCTGAAGGCTAGTGAAAGCCGGTTTAGCAATCCGAGGCTTCTTCGCCGAACCACCCACGCTTAGACTGCTGTGTCTAGTAAAACCGTTACCGCTGACACATAAACCTATTTTGATGAGTTAAACCAATTCAGCCTTAGTGAGCCCTTTTCTTAATGTCTTCAATCCCAGGGAGTAATTCATCAAATATTGCCCTTCTATTCACGTTGTTACACAAAGAAGCTAATGGTGTTTACGAATTTGAGGATGCAATTATCCAATCAAACGCGCGGCTCGAGCGTGTGAGGAGAACCTCTTCACCCGGTGTTGTGGTAGCCCATCTGAACGTTAGCGAACGCCCCATCGATTCTCTTAGAAAAATAGCAGAGCGTGAGCCTTGGCGCTTTAACTCCCTTCTAAAAGTGTCATTAGTCCGCAGAGAACTATCTTACAATACCTACGCCGAAAGCATCGATCAGGTTTCCGAGGATATTAAAGAAGAGATTGGAGACCTCAAGTACAGAATTACGCTCCGTCGAATAGCAAATCTCGACATCCGTAAGGCCATCATCAACGAATTTGGAGCTAGATTGGGCGGTAAAGTAGACCTTGAAAACTACGAATATGAGCTGAAAATTTACTATATCGACGGCAAATTGATGCTGGTTTACCCGGCAAAAAGCAGCGAGGTCGCGCTTCAAAACTACAGGCTGTCACGAGAACTTTGAAGTCAAGGCGAAGATGTTTGAAGAGATTTTTGATGCATCCCTCTCGGAGATGCCGCTGGCGCAGCTAAGCTCAACCTCGCCCCAGTCTGGCCCAAGCGGACCACCATACAAAGTTTCTTCCGCTGCGACCACACAATATTTATGAGCCTGATTGTGTGAGGCGGTGCATCTCTGAAGAATTTTTGAAATCTGTGTCTCGCCGGTAAGAACTACAAGCACCTCATAGCTCAATTTCTTAGAGATATTCTCCTCCAAGTAGAACCGGAGGCAGGCGTTGTAAACTGCCACGCTTAACTCGGCCGGAGACAACTTCGCTTCACTTCCGAAAAAGAATGCCCCGGGTTCAGGTGAATGAGTCTCAGAAGCCAGCTTCGGAGGAGCACCAGAAGACTCGCTTCGAGCTTCAAAAACTCGAATATGAAATCTCCTACCAGGAAACTCGATCTCCATTAGTTCGCTCCTCCAGACGTAAAGTGAATTTTCTGCAGGGGGTATGAGCGTCACTGACGTGAATCCAGTAGCTAGTCTTGCTTCGCAACCCTTCCACTTCCTTCAAACAACTCCTCCTTCGAAGATAACGCGCAATCGGCGAAAAAGTCCTGGAAGGATTTTAGGTTCGAAATATCCATGCCTATCTTTTTTGAAATCTGCTCTGGTGAATCCATCTTGCTCTTTACCATGGGCCCCACTACTTCTACCACCTCCCAAGGAAAGACCACCCATTCGTTCACTTCCTGATAGTAGTAGTCGGGCCTGAACGCCGTCCATGGTTTGACATAGATCGCAGACGTTTTTGCGCTGACGCCCGAGCGAGATATAACCGACAGTGAGTGCTTAAAGCTGGAGCCGCTATCAGAGACATCGTCTACGAGCAGGACTTCTCCTATCCCCGAAAGTTCTGGCATGTCCAGCTGCTTTATTTTTCCTCTCTCCATCTTCTCATATGAAACAAGCTGGACAGATATCAGGCGCTGTATGCCAAGCAGGTCACACAACAGCCTGGCCGGCACCCACCCCCCACGTGCAATACCCACAATCGCGTCAAACTGTTTTCCATCCGATCTTATCCTGCCCGCTATTCTAATCATTGCGGTCTGAATTTCCACCCAAGAGGGCGAGCGAAATGTTGGCACTATCTCTTAGCCGCCGTGCACTACAGGCACTAGGGTAATCTCATCCCCGTCTTTTAGAGATGTGTTCGCGCCCCCGCTCAGTCTTGAATCGATTCCATTAACCAGTACAATTATTTCCGACGATATCATGCCATCCTTGAGTACCCTGTGAAGAATGTCTCTGTTTGAGCCCAATATATTGTTAATAACACCACGCAAAGACTCGCCATTAACTAGCTGAATTTCATAAAGGCCAGTGGCAGTAGCAAGCCACCCTAGTCCCTTAACCCTGACCTTCAAGTTAGGGGTCCACCGCATTCTTGCGGGTCAGCGAGGCGCATGTTCGTCACGAATCAGCGCAGGTCAGCATGACATCATGCCCGCATATGGCTACTGGTCCAAGACAGCTTCTTGTCGTTCTTCCTTCCGTTTGATACGCGTCACGTAACCCGCCACCTTGTTCAGAGTCTTTTTGGAATCCGCGGTCATGAGCTGCGCAACGACCTTTTTATTCTCAGCAAAGTCCTTCGCAAACAGTTCTGGGTAAGTTGAGGCAAGTTTGTATCCGGCCCTCTTTATTGTTCTCGTCTTGATGTTGCCCATCCTAGTCCACATTCTTTGGTCCCATATTTATAACCTAGTCGCGAGTATATGCCCCACTCAAGGGGCGCCCGCTGGCTCGTAAGGTTAAAAAACCCAAAACCACCTCTTCATAAAAAGTGATTCAAGTATGACTGCTGTACCCTCGTTAGGCGGAGCGCCTGTTCTTGTACTCAAGGAAGGCTCCCAAAGGTCGCAAGGCAGAGAGGCCCTCCATGGAAACATCGCCGCCGCTGTTGCTGTGGCCGAAGTAATACGAACCACCTTGGGCCCCAAGGGGTTGGATAAGATGCTTGTCGATACTCTTGGGGAAGTGACAGTAACCAACGATGGTGCGACCATTCTCAAAAATATGGATGTGCAGCACCCTGCTGCGAAGCTGATGGTGCAGATCTCCAAGACGCAAGATGACGAAGTCGGAGACGGCACGAAAACGACGGTTGTTCTTGCAGGGGAGCTGCTACGCAGGGCGGAAGACCTCGTTGACAGAAAGGTTCACCCGACTATGATCGTCTCGGGTTATCGCAAGGCGGAAGACGAGGCTCTAAAAGCCCTTGATGGCATCGCAAAACCCATCTCCCTTGATGACAAAGCTACTCTGAAGAAGATTGCGGTCACAGCGATGAACAGCAAGTCAGTCTCTGACGCGAAGGATCATCTGGCGGATATATCGGTTGATGCGGTGCTTCAAGTCGCGGAAAAACGCGGGACCAAGGACTACGTTGATGTTGACCTGATACAGGTCGTAAAGAAGCAAGGTGGAGGCGCTCTCGATACCAAGCTAATTATGGGCGTAGTAGTGGACAAAGAAGTGGTCCACCCGGGTATGCCTAAAGTCGTCCAGAAGGCAAAGATTGCTCTTCTTGATTCCCCCTTGGAGATTGAAAAGACGGAAATTGATGCCGAAATCCGAATCACAAACCCGGAGCAAATGAAGGCCTTCATAGACCAAGAGTCGACACTGCTTAAAGAGATGGTTGAGAAACTCAAGAGCGCCGGAGCGACAGTGGTTGTTTGCCAGAAGGGCATTGATGATGTCGCACAGCATTTCCTCGCAAAGAACAAAATCATGGCTGTCCGTCGGGCCAAGCAGAGTGACATGGAGAAGCTCTCTAGGGCGACTGGGGCGAGGATTGTCACGTCCCTTGAAGACCTCTCACCAGCCGATCTTGGCGACGCCGAGACAGTCGAGGAGAGGAGCATAGCGAATGAGAAGATGCTCTTCGTTGAGGGTTGCAAAAATCCTAGGGCTGTGAGCGTGCTTGTTCGTGCAGGGCTCGAACGTGCGGTCGACGAGATTGAGCGCTCACTTCACGACTCCTTCAAAGCCGTTGCAACAGCCGTGATGGATGCAAGGATCTTGCCGGGAGCCGGAGCGACTCAGGTTGAACTTGCAAAGCGGGTCAGAACATACGCGGCGAAAGTAGGCGGAAAGGAACAGCTCGCAGTCGAAGCTTTCGCGGACGCTCTTGAAGTGATTCCAAAAGGATTGGCCGAGAATGCGGGACTGGACCCCATCAACGTAATCACTGAGCTCCGTGCTGCTCACACAAAGGCCGAGGGAGCTAGTATGGGGCTAGATATTGTAAGCGGCAAGCCCATCGACTCTCTCAAAAAAGGAATAATTGAACCCGCAAACCTTACCACCCAAGCGATACGCTCAGCGGTGGAGGCTGCCAGCGCAATCCTCCGAATAGACGATATCGTGGCTTCGGCTCGCTCAACTGGAGCAGGTAAGGGTCCAGGCAAGGGCGCAGACAAGAAAGACGAAGGTTCAGACTAAAACCCCTTTTTTCCATTGACATGGCTTGCGTTCGTCGGGCTCGGCCTCGCGTTCAGGGAGAGCCTGACAAACGCGGCCATAGAGACTTTGAGGTCAGCTGACGCGGCTTACTTGGAGAATTATACATCCCCTCTACTTGGTCTAGATTTACAACAACTGGAGTCGCTTATAGGGAAAAAACTCGTCGTTTTGGAGAGGAACGGGCTTGAAGGAAAGGGCATAACGAAGTTTCTAGATTCGGCTGCTGGGAGGAACGTTGCACTTGCTACCGCTGGTGATCCGTTCATCGCAACCACGCATATTTCGCTCCGCAATGATGCAAAAGCCAGGGGTTTTGATGTTATATATATTCCAGGGGTATCCGCTTATACCACAGCCTTCTCGCTCTCGGGTCTCCAGATATACAGGGCCGGTCCGCCCGCTACAATAGTTACGCCCTCCGGGCTCTATCACCCCACGTCTCAGTTCAGTAAAGCCTTCAGGAATCTGGCACAGGGGCTGCACACACTTTTCTTTCTGGATGTAGACCTGCCCCACAGAAAGTTCATGACATTCAGCGAAGGAGCGGAGCTATTTGGCAAAGCAATTCATGCAAAAGGACTCCTAGCTTCAGAAGTACTCGGTATCGGTCTGTCGAAGCTGGGTTCGAGAGAGCAGCTTGGGGTGTGCGAATCCGTCGAAAAACTATCGAACCTAAGGAACAATATGGTTCCGCATTCGCTCATCATACCGGGTTACCTAGACGATATCGAGAGAAGAGCCCTTATTTTTCTGGGAGCGGAACCCAGGCTGATAGAATCTCATGAAAAGTCGATTAGAGCGATTAGCAGCAAGCTACATCTCGAACCTTGAGGGACTCATTCACACTCAGGAACTGTCTAACAGCGAGGTCGCAAGGCGCCTTAGAGATTATACGGCCGACTCGAGACATTATTTCGCGAAAGGAGACTACACAACCTCGCTCGTCTGCGCTTGCTATGCTGAGGGCCTGGCCGATGGCCACGCCCTCTCTAAAGGTAATAAAACCCAATGGGTAAATACAGCCAAGAAAGTCTTGGTTGTCGGCACATGGGACCTGATACATCCCGGACATATTGCCCTGCTTTGGGAGGCAAAACGGCTCGGCAGAGTTTACGTTGTCGTGGCCACCGACGCGAATGTTGAAAAAGCAAAGGGAAGACCTCCTGTAGTTCCCGCGGAACAGAGAGCGGAAGTTGTAAGGAACCTGAAGCCTGTGGACCAAGTGATAATAGGTGACGAGCGCGACTTCCTCAGGCCCGTGAGACAAGTGAACCCCGACATCATACTCTTGGGCCCGGATGACCCGTATCCTGAGGAGAAGCTGAGGACACAGCTCAAGGAGAGAGGACTGCACGCAAAGGTGGCTAGAGCTACCAAGAGATATACGAACTATCCCCTCAATAGCTCGTCACAAATAATTGCGAGGGTAAAGGACACTATTACTTCTTCATAAGCGGCCAGATCGTTACTTTCGAACCATCTTCCAAACCAAGTTTTTTCCTAAGGTAGAAATGCGAAATCAGCTCAGCCATATCATCGCCGTAGCGAGAAATCTGCGGAAATAACGCCACACATTCGGCCTCCTTTCCCGAGAATGAGATGCGCGCGGGATAAGTAAGAACCAGGCCAAATACTCTACCTTTCGTCCTAAATCCATTTACCACGTTTGCCGGGTATTTCTTGAATTCCGCGAACACGTTTCCATCACATTTTATGTTGAGAGTCCCGGGGTAGGGCTTGAACCGGTAGAGCTGTTCAAACTGCTTCCTGTACCCCTGCAACTCCAGAAAGAAGCGCCCTTCTCCAACTCCGCTCGCTACTGTGCCTTCCACGAATGATGAATCTGGCCTTTCTCCGAATCCCTCTACAAAGCGTGAAATCTGGGATCTGGCCGAGGCAGAAATCAAGAATTCATAACCGAATGCAGTCTTCCTCTTCTCGACTAATCTCGCATCGCAGGCCCGTTGCAACTTGGAAGATGCGGCTTGCTGGGAAATGCCGAGAAGGCTTCCAAGCGAGGACCCCGAGAGGCGGACATAACCGTGTAACCCTCCAAACTCTGATAGCGCTACAAGGACATCTGCGTAGTCAAACCACCTCTGCCCAGATTCGCCGAGAAAATCACGCTTTATGGCCACCATAATTTACCGCTCCTCTCGGAAGGACAGAGAAATATGCGATTGGGCCAGAATAAGACGCGTATCATCCAGTAGTCTCCTGTCTACGTCCAGTTTATGCCGGAGTCCACGCACTTCCCGCTTGGGATATTCGAACTGCCAGACAAATTCGTAAAGCTTCTCCATTTTCTCGAAGCTACGCTCGGATTCCGCATAATCCGATTTCCTTACGGCGTCAAGGCACCTGCGCCGGAGCTCCCCGATCAGGTCAGCGAGACCCAAAAGGAACTCATCCGGTTCAACACCTAATTCTCGATGTGATGGAATTCTTCCGTTCGCGACAAGCGAATAGAAACCACTTGCTTCCACGTATTCCATTTTCGCATCCTTCACCAAAGATACTCTCGAAAGACTGGGCTTGTCTTTGACCAGCGCGTCCAGCTCCTTCAGTTTGGCCCCCAACGACTGAACAAGGCGACGCGACTTTGAACTCTCCCCCCTATGTAATAGAGATATTGATGTGCCAGCCTCTTCTATTATCCTGCCGCAGAGCTCCGCGGTTTTTTCTTTCGCGCGAGCTAGCTCTTCCAGTTCCGTTCTCAGTTCAGATTTACCGCCTGGGAGAAACTGCTTCGACATTAGTAGCTAGACCGACCTGAATGCAATGGTCTCTTCCTTAACCCCGGTTGAGTCAATTCGCAGCATGTCGAGACCGTCCCCGGACACTGCATCACGAGAGGCCGCGGCGCCAAGGCTTTTCTTCGAAAGCTCAGCCATCTGCTCAAGCGAGAGGTCCTTGCGGTAATTCTCCTCCAGAAGTCCTATACTGACCGCAGCGCCGCTTCCAACACTCACAAAGTCTTCTTCAAGCAACGAACCCAGTGCGTCCATGCTGAACAAATGGCATCCAGTTTGGTCGCAGCCTCCCACAATTGACTGCGTAATATAAGGGGTCATGCGAGCCTCGTACAGCATGACGCTAGTAAGCTTGGCAACGGCTCTTACGCTCAGACGCGATCCACTCTCGATTTCACGAAGCCGGGCGGCCGAGTCCAGCCTCCTGACGAGCGCCTGCATGTCGCCGATAACACCAGCAAATCCAATTCCGACTGTGGGTGTAATGACGTAAACTTTCTTCGCCGCCTTCGAGAGAATCGTGTAACCATAGGCCAGCCTCTTGTCCGCCGCAATGACCACCCCTGAAACAGATCTGATGCCAACTGCTGTGCCGCCCACACCCAATTCGTAACCCATAATCAAGGACTGGTCGGGCATCCCTCAAATTTAACCCTAGCGTAGGATTCCTTTGCTTCCCTAAACGCGACCCAAGTTGGTGCTAGGGAAGTCCAGGATTTCAAATCGTGGCGGCGACCGGCTGCCCCAAGCGTGGTAGACTGTGCTTATACAATAGTGGCTAGACCAATATGAGAACGATGCAGTCCGAGATAAGAAATACACTCAATAGGCTCCTGCATGATAAGGGCCTCCCCCCGCTTAGAAGAGTATATTACGTAAGTCGAGAAGAAAGTGAGGCAAAAGTCAAGGCTGCAGACATAGAAACCGTGACGCTCGTCACCCGTGATTATTTCAGGCTCAATCTGGGAGACGACGCGGTCTATATCCCTTATCACAGGATAGTAGAAATAACCGCTGGCTCCGAAGTCCTGTGGAAGTCGAGAAAGTGGGACCTTGCAAGAGAAAGAAATAACTCGTAACCCGTTTCGTGAACTGGCGTCGCTGCCTTCGGGTGCAGACCTCGAAAACAACTTGTTTCGACGTGTCTTCCTAGTTAACGTGGGACGCATAGATAGAGCCGATAGGCGCAAAGTGCTTGCAAAGACGAAGGTCAACCTCTTCGCGAAGCTCTACAGGCAGAAGATGCAGAAGCTGAAACACATCTACAAAGAGGTGGAGGCAGCCCATTTGTTCCATATTGATCTCTGTGACGCTGTCTATCCAGGTGGTTACGACAAACTCCTCCGCGAACTTGGAGAGGCGCTTGACTCTTACAAAGTGATTGACCGGCTGAAGCTCGACAGCCTAAGGCGAATACACGACCCTAGCGAGAATGCGGACCAATTGAAGAAGCAATTTCTCGGACGGTGCGGCTCAATAGTAAGGAGAGCCGGGTCAAAACTGGACAGAATCAGGTCGTACAGCACGCAGCTTGGAGAGCTCCCTGATCTAAATTCTTCATCATTCAAGGTCGTGGTTGCCGGAGCCCCCCATGTGGGCAAATCCTCTCTCGTTTCCAATCTGACCAACAGAAAACTAGAAATTGGAACGTATCCCTTCGCGACCAAACGAATCAATGCAGGAGACATAGTTTCCGGGGGAACGAGAATACTCGTGTTCGATACCCCAGGATTGCTCGATAGACCCCTCGAACGCAGAAGCTCGATAGAGAAGAAATGCGTAGCCGCTCTTAGATATCTATCAGATTTCATAATATTTCTCACAGACCCAACAGAGAGGGCAGGCTATCCTATGACTTACCAGTGCGCCATACTCGACTCAGTGAGAGCAATGATGCCTGCCACCAAGCTAATCACCATCTCAACTCACGCTGACGAAGTTCCCGGACCCTTAGCGCCGTCGAACTACATATCCAACAAGACGGGGTATGGTATCCCAGAGTTAAGGCAGAAGATAATCGACGAGGCGCGCGAATGGTATGCCGGTAGGCGGGGCCCTTTTTCTTACCGCTATGCTCACGGACCCTCAAAACCGCAGTTGGGACATCTGTAAGTCGTCCCCGTCTTGCGGCAGCGAGCGCACCTCCAGATTACAATCGCTCCGCACTTGGGACACAGAAACTTTGTGCCCTTCTCGATCAGGATAATAGGGGTCCTGCACGAATTGCAGATTGGTAGCTGAATCTCTTGCAATGGCTGTGGGCTGGCCACATCTTCTTTTTGCCACCCGGTACAATAAAAGCCCTTTCATGAAGAGCGCACAGCCGAATCAATTACCAGTGTTGACTTCAATTGGTACGGGCTAGCCGATTAATGCCGCCGTCAGCCGGGACACAGCAAGTTCTTTCAGTACCGCAGAGTGCTCGTCGAAATCCGATGCCGCAAGCACCCTCGACACCCCCGGTGAGTCAAGGAGACTGTGCGCAAGCTTCCATTTGAGCGAAATTGGCATGCCAAATAACACCCTAGCCGCGATTTCTGAAGCCATCAAACTCTGCTTCAATTTCCTGAGCCACGCTTTGTAGCCAGAAAGGCTGGTGTCTCCATTGACAAGATCATGTAGCATCGAGTTGACCGCGAACGCTGCCAGGTCGAGCCCTCCTCCAGTGAGTGGCTTGACCTGTCCTCCCTCGTCCCCGAGAGGCAAATAATTGGAGTCCGGCGAAGCCCTTGTCACGCCGCCAACAACCACCAAACCGCCGTAATAACCCAGAATTTCGCTCTCTATTCCAAACCGTGATAGAATGGAAGCTATTGACCGGCGGTGCACCCTACTCCTTGCTGCCAGCCCGACCTTGGCAAATTTGCCTCCGCCATAAGGAGCGAGCCATCCGAAAAAACCGGGAGTGTCTTGAGACGCGAGCACGTTCACAAACTCCTCGCTGATTCCTTGATTCAGTTTCACCCTGGCCTGCATTCCGGGCAGCAACCGCAGGAATGGATTTGCACGCGCCCCCCGGGCACCTATAACAAGGTCAAAACTCTGAAGCGCCCCCTGCGATAAGAGCGCATACTTTTCGTCCCTTTTCCGGATTGAGACCTTTGACGACTTGTAAATTCTTACTCCGTTAGACTCCGCGATCTCAGAAAGAGAGCGTTCGTAGCCCGGTCTATCTATCATGAGCGCCTTTACCGAACCGGTGTCGATTCCTATGGAAGCCGTATTGTAACCGATATGCAAACTTCCACCCGAATACTTCGCCAGCACGAGTCTGGAAAGCTCGGGGTAGCGGATTGTATCAAAGAAATCTGACCGAACTATCCCTGTGCAGTGCTCTGGGTAGCCAACCTCCGAGTCCTCTTCGAAGAGCTCGACCTGAAATCCCTCTTGAGACAGCCTGCAGGCAGCAAGTAGACCTGCTGAGCCTCCCCCCGCGATTCCAACGCGCATCTCTAAAGCGCTTAAATTGTAAAGGTGCTAATTTGGTCTTGTGCCCGTCGAGACTGAATACAAACAAGTAATCGCCGTAAGGAAGGATCTGCACCTGGGCTGTGGCAAGATAGCTGCGCAAGTCGCTCATGCTTCGCTCGGTGCCTATGAGGAGTGTTTACATTTCAAACCTGAATGGACGAACGGATGGCGCCGCTGCGGCTGGAAGAAAATAGTGGTAAGAGCTTCGAGCGAGAACGAAGTATTATCATTGTCCAGAAAGGCAAACTCGCTTGGCATACCTTCTTTTATTGTGCGGGACGCGGGCTTGACTCAGGTTGAACCTGATACCCTGACTTGTGTTGGATTAGGTCCTGGCCCTTCCTCTATTGTGGATGAAATCAGTGGGAAGCTCAAGCTGCTATGATAGACTGCCGGTCGATTACTACCGGTCTGAACCACACACCAAGTTACGGAATGAGAAGAGGTAGCTTCGGTTCAAGCCCCGAAACTCTCTTTGTCTCAGAAATTCACTTGAACGGGGCAAGCGCGAGAGAGTTGCCGTCCTGGCAAGGAGCTGGAAGGCTCACTCTGGGCGTCTTGCGGAAGCTAGGTGTTTCCACACATGCGGCAGTGTCCATGCTCGCCAAAGCTTGCGGTTGCACATCTGGTTCAATCGGATATGCCGGCCTGAAGGATGCCTCGGCCACAACTTGGCAGTTTGTGACCCTTCCTGGAAGGGTGGGTCGGGTTGAGGGATCTGCAGTAAGTTTCGTTCCACTCTCCGGCCGCAATACACCGCTTTCCTCAAAGGAAATTTGGGGGAATGAGTTTGAAGCCAGGATATTCAACGTGCGAAGCCCCGTTGAGCTGATTCAGGCATTTGAAATAGCGAGCCGGGGGCCACTCCCCGCTTTCTTTGGCCCCCAAAGGTTCGGTGGATTCGACGGAGACACGCACCTGATTGGTTACCATCTGCTGAGACAAGAGTGGAGCGCGGCAACAGAAGCAATTTTATCCGGAAGAAATGGAGGCTACGAGGCGGCACTTCAAGAAAAGCTTGCAGCCGGCCAAGGAGAGGCAGAAGCTTTGCTGAGCTTGCCTTCTTCGCTGCTCAAACTCTTTGTGAATGCCTATCAGGCTTCGGTATTTAATAGGTTGCTCCAGTTCCTCATAAAATCAGAAAAGTGGCCCATTTATGAAGATTCATTATATTTAGGAGAGGTTGACAGATTTGGTCTGCCGTCGAGAATCACTCTCGGCCCCGTTTCCAGCTTGACGCACAACCTCCTTAAGACCAAAAAGCTGTTCCCCATGCTGCCGCTTCCAGGGACTAATCTTGCCCTTCTGAAGGGGGTGGCGGCGGCGCATGAGTTAGAGTTACTTTCTCAAGACGGGGTCAGTCTCGCCGATTTCAGGAACAGCCCAACTGGGAAGATTGGTGGTGGATTCAGGCAGGCCTGCTTTTGGCTGGAGAAAGCGTGCCTTCATTCACTTGGCAATCACTTTCTTGCCCGCTTCAGTTTGAGCAGAGGCATGTACGCCACTGTGGCACTCCAGGAAATCCTTGGAGGAGACGCTGTAACAGTCGGAAGACCAAGCGAAGGTAGCTCAGAGGCGCATGAGGGGTGAGCGCGCTCGCGGATTTTCCGAGGTCGGCCTTTGAAACCTTACCTGCCAGCCATTCAGGCCACTGAAACAGCTGAATCGCCGTAGAGAAGAGTTGAGCATTAAGACAGTCGCGTGATCTATTCAATCACGACTTCAGAATCCAGCAATCCCTTTGAGAGCTGGTTTAGCTTTGAAAGGAAAGATGGCTTGGGTGTGCCATCACCTTCCGAGAGTCTGAGCCGAATGTACCGTGAGCCGTCTGGCAGCCATAGGCTGGAATGAGAGACTACCCGCTTTGGTAATACCAGTTCCTGCAATATCTTGTTCTGGGGGGCCTTCAACTCTATCAGCTTCAAATCGCGGTGCAGGCCCGCACTTGCGCTTCGATTTATCTTCTCTACTTCATCAATCGCGAGCGGGCGTTGTGACTCTACGATTGCCAATACAGTATCGCCCAGCTCTTCGGTTCTAAAGAGCTCTACCGACTCCAACGTATGCGCTGCCCTGCCTGACTTGTAAAGTTGTCTAGCAACTTCTATGTCAAGCTTAGTTATTTGAGAAGTGTCGAGTCTAGCCTGATCCTTGGAGCATAGTATTTCGCTTTCCAGACAGAATTGACAAATTGGAGCTTTCAATGTGGACCACGCTCTATAGATACGCGTACGCAAAACATAAGTATAACTCTGCCTGCCTAATAGGTTGCATAAAACGAGAAACTTCCCGACACGCTACGAAGACGACTTTGAAAAACTAGCGCATAAATCGTTACCATAAGGTCTATATATCTAGACTTACATGTGTTGTCTTATGTCAAAGCGGCTCACCGAGAGGCAGTTTCAACTTCTCGAAAGGCTGTATGCCAATTCCAAGACAACAAAGGTTTACTCAGTGAGCAAGTCACAGGCCGAGATAGCCCAAGAGCTAAAAATTTCTAGGCAGGCTCTCAGTATACACCTGAGAAAGCTCAAAGCGGCTAAGTACGTCCGAACTGGAAGGGGATTTGTGGACATCACCCCCGAAGGAATCACTGCCTTGGGAAGGTCAACAGTAGAAGCCTTTGTTCATGTCAGAGTTAATCCTCAGAACCGCAATCAGGCGTACAGCGTCGCGGCGGAGGCAGGAGCAAACGAGGTCTACAGGGTCACGGGTGACAGCGACGTGGTCGCGATAGTAGAGTACAGCAACCTCGACAATTTTCTGAAGAGGTTGTCAGGAGTTCAGGGTGTTTCCGAAACGAGAGCGTTTGTGATAATTGAAAAGCTCAAGTGATTGCCCAAGAGCCCGGAGCTCGCGGAAAGGCTTAAACTAGCGCGTGCCCCATTCGGCTGGTTCCCCTGAAATGCCAATTTCGGATCCTATTAAGAGAGAAATTGCCTCAAGAAGCCTGATCAGGTTCAAGATATGCAGAAACTGCGGCGCAAAGATGTCAATAAACTCCGTCAAGTGCAGGCGCTGTCACAGCACCAACCTCAGGCTTAAGAAGCAGGAAATCAGAAGATAATAACTCAGAGGGGCTCGTCGTCTAGTCTGGTTAGGATGCCACCCTCACACGGTGGAGGTCCCCGGTTCAAATCCGGGCGAGCCCATTTGAAAATGTTCGACCGTGAACCACTCACGCCCGCCCGCCAGAACCTTGACCCGGGTGGGCGTGCAACGGAATCTGGGGCACGGGCCTAGTTCGAGGACAAAGAAGCGCACACCCTCAGGATTGACTGATGCTCTTTACTCCTTTACCCTGCAGGACACAAGGAGGCGCCTCTGCGAACTTTATGGAGCGCCCTGTGATTTCGAACATCACGGGCATATCCGGGGTGAGCGACAGCGGGCTGCGCTCGTCCTGCTCCTTGTTCTCCGCCAACGGCTCAGGCCCAACCCTGCGCCAGCCAGTGCCGCCGCTACTGTGATAACGACCATGATCCACGCGGGTTGCGGGGCCCTGACAACTTCTGTACTTTGGGTAAGCCGCCTCGATTCTGGTCAGACTGAGCGTTTGGCCCAGACCGCCCGCAACTCGGTGCGGGCCAAAAAACAAGTGCCCCTCGAACCATTGCTGCTTGGATTTGAGCGCGAGGCGGCTAACGATTGAGACGTTGCCGTGACGTCCCCACACACGACGTGGGAAAGGCTTTCTGCACTCTTCTTGCAAATGCGGCCCAGTCGAGGAAATGGCCTGCGGGCGTCATGGACCAGACTCAGCAGGGGTCGCAAAATCTTTGCTCTGCAGGACTGAAACGAGAACTTCAGCCGTGTTCACGACACCTGTGCCATTAATATCCATCAACTTTCAAACTGTCGCCAGCCTCTGATGCCAACAGGTTTGCTTTTCCGTGTCGCATCCCTAACTATTCCTCGGCCGTTCACAAACCTTCCGACGACTATCCTACGTCTACCCACTTTGCGAAGGACCCGAACCAGTTCTGAGTCCCTTCTTTGGTCATAGCTGAATACCAGAGCATACTCTTCCCCACCGGAACTCACGAGAGACGTTACAGTCTCTTTATCCATGCCAGATTTCAGGAGCGCACCCGAAGCGGGTAGATGCTCCAGACTGGCATCCAAACTCCGGTTGAGAAGATTGTCAATGGAAATTAGCAGTCCGTCGCTTGAGTCAGTGCACGCATGGACAAAGTCCAGCGCGGAGAGCAGCTTGCCATAGGTAAGCTCCGGTTTCGGGAAGAGAAACCTTCTCACCGCTGCCCTTTCCAGCGGACCCCTGGGAAGCCGCTCTGCAAGAACCTTCAGACCGTACGGCTCGAGCCCGAACGGGCGGGATACCGCTATCAAATCCCCCGCTTTCGATCCAGACCGAGTCATGCTCCTTTGTGAGGCTTTACCAACCAGAGAAATTGAAACGGAGAGATCTGAAGCTTCGCTAAGGTCTCCCCCAACGCATAGCACGTTGGCTCTTGCTAGTGATCGTCTTACGCCTGAGCAAACCGACCTAAAATCGGAAAAAATCATTTTGCGCGGAGCTGAGATCGACAGGGTGGCATACCTAGGAGTGGCACCAATCGCTGCGAAGTCGCTGAGCACTGCCACTCCCGCCTTGTAGCCAATGTGTTCAGGACTTATCCCAGGTATGCTTTTCGTGATGACCATTGTGTCAGTCTTGACTGCAACATTGCCACTCACACGCACTACAGCAGCGTCATGGGTATTGGAAACAATCACTCCTCGTTCCATGCCAGGAAAATACTTTCCGAGCCATAGGAGGAGACGTTTCTCACCGATATCGTGTAACGTCATGCTATTCATTGCGAACCGCTCCGAAAGTTTTCATAATTACGAGGTCGCTTATCCTCAGCTGACGCAAGCACGGCTTGAACTCTAGACCTAATCTAGTTCAATTCTGCAAAGCGGCATCGCGGGATCTGGCACTTCCAAGTGGAACAGGCCACAGCGTCGGTTCAGTTCGGTATAGTAGAAGCATGTTTTACAGTTCTCGGGTCCTACGAAATGTGTTCTCTTCCTGACTTCCTTAATAGTTTCTATATCTTTCGCGGTCAGCGTGGAGGCTGCAGGAGCCGAACTGACCATAGAGGACTTCGCGGCCGCCAACGACTCAGAACTTGATTCGCTCCGGGATATTTCATCCGCGCCCGCTGTAGGGACACGAGACTCCACCAATGGTGAGGGTTGCGAGACGTTCCCCTCACCGAATGAAGTAGGCGGTGATTTCACAATCGTCGTCTCAGCTTTACTGCCGCTCGCATCAGTCACCGCTGGAACGCTCTCCTCTTGCATTGCCCTACCCGCGAACGGAAGCCCGAGAGCATCAAAAACGGCTCCCAAGCTGGGCAGTTTTCCGCTAGAGAGTAGTTTGTTGTCGAGAGCCGCTATTGGCAGCTGGGTCGCAGAGAAGAGCCTGGCATAATTCCACGCTTCGACCAAATCCGCGTCAATTGAAGTACTATCGCCTCCCGTAAAGCCAGAAATGCTGTTGAAGTAGTCTCCGAAAGATTTGTCAGCCCTCTTCCACGCGTCCTGAGCTGAAGCCGCTTCTAACTTGAGTGTCCTCACCCAGACGCCCGCAGATGATGGTAGGCTTGAGCGTAATTCGATTACATACTTCTCCACATCTGGCCAGCCCGCATCATTCAGGCCAATTATAACCAGCTTTTTCCTCCGCCGCGGGCTCTCAATACTCACGGCGAAACCCTTGAACTTGGGCTAAAAAGCTTTTTCGGAAGAATAGTCAAGTTGGCTGACATCCTCTCCTCGCTAAAGAGTTGGAGTTTCCTGTCTCAGAGAGACATGGCTGATCCCCCGTCTTGAGAGGTAGCCCGCAAGAGGTGTCTCCGTAGGCGTGAATTCGGGCATGCCCGCCCTGCTACTGCTTCCCCTTTGGGCAGCCGAGCTCTGTTTACGTTTTTCTGCTTTCAGACTGGGAAAACCGAGGAGTAGTGCGGGGTCCCGAGTCACCGGAATCGAGACGGATTACTCTGACGGGCGCCCAAACGCCCGAGCGCGCACTTCGCTACTAATTTTTTGGCGAAAATGGGTTAGGAATGCAGGGAATAAACTGACGAAATCAGGCACTCACGCGGTGATGCTTTAGCTCAAACAACCATGGTAGCTCGGATTGCTCCGGCATCGGTCCTAGCCAGAGCTTTTCATCGATTTCAGTTCAGGTTCGTGAATCATTAAATTCAAGCTGGCTCGCACAAACCGAGTGATCAATATGGGGGGTTAATACCAGTTCTTGGGCTGGCGAATTGTCGTCTCGCACAGGGCGCCCTAAGTGGGATGCTTCTATTGTGGTTTTTCTCGCTTGGCCAAGGCTAGCTCAAGAACGTATCGTTGCTACAATTACCCACGCCTGAAGGTCGTTGGGTTTTCTTGAGACGAATTCGTGAACCGGATGTCAACTGCAGAGCGCATCAACATATACAGCCGCTGAATCGAGAAAAGTAGCGACTTGTCTAGAAACTACGCTCTGCCGAGCGAGATGTCAGAAATGCCCCCGGTGGGCGACGTATCTCAGGTATAAATGCGCTTCACCTCATATTTGGGAGTAGCCCACGCGTGAACCGAGTTTCGAAGAGACGCATTTATACCCGTATCCTACCAGTCTTTCCCGTATAAGTCCTGAGCAAAAGTAGGCAGCTACAGTCAGAGCGTGATTCTTAATTTGGGAGAACTTGATGGACGGCGTTGGTTCATGATTCATGGATGGCGGCTCCCCTGCCCCACCTCAGGCCCCGATCCCCGGCGATAATATGTGGGACAAACAGGACAAATCCGGCTTATACCGCCAGTGGTTTGGTTATGATCTCGTCTGGAGCCGCGAGTAACCGGACCAAGTACGGACCCTGATTTTCTCGTACAAACGTTGCGGACATTAAATAGGGAAAAGGGTGACTGCCATGACTACCGCGGCTACCATGGATACCCCATAGACAGCCTTAAGCTTCGGACAGAAGGGGTGAAACAGGCTTCTTCAGCCCTTAGAATATATACACGGAGGTACGGGTCGCCCCTGTCTCGCTGCGCCTCTCCCGACGCGATGCCATGAGCCATCTACTCGCCTAGCACCTCTCGTGAGCGATTCTCAGGGCATAGGGATGCCGTCGAACTGGGGGCTTGCCAGCACATCAATTGTCGCCTCGCAGTCCTTCCCGTTAATTTTCCCAGGAACTTCTACTCTTAAGCAAGGTACATGCGCAGCAAGTCTTACGTAGAACGTGCTAACGCCTACTTCCGTGTAGTAGGGCGTAGAGTAACCCGGCTCGGCCGTAGCCTGATTAAAATAGTAAAGGTTCCCAAGAACGCCATTCAGTATAGAGTTGCTGCCCGACGCCTTGGCCACGAAGACAACGTTCTCCTAACCCATCAAATCTCGGGCGTATTCGTGGAATGCTACGGGCTTTCTCTGCCTCCTGTCATAGAATCTGGCCAAGAGTGAGCCGTCTGTGAGCGCGTAATCCGTTTTTGATATCGTGTCCAGTGCAAGCTGATACTCGTACTCCATTGCCGATTCCTTCAAGATAACGAGAAGGGTTGAAGTAGAGCTTCTGGTCTTCTTCGATGGACATCGTACTAACTCCAGCAGTAAAGCGAGGGCTTGTCGGAAGGGAGCCGTCGGAGCAGATAGACACTCCTTCGGCGGCGAAGGAGTAATAACCTTGAAACGGCACAAAGTTCCAGCTGCTATCTATCCCAGCCACCGAGCTCGAAGAGTGACTCGGCTCAAAATTAATCCACTTCGACCGGGCGCTTTCTTAGAGCTCCATGTTCTTCGTTGCATCCAAGTTCTTGGCTATTCTTTCTCTATTCTGTGTAACGTACTCGTAAGTCTCTACAAGCATGCCAGATGTCCTCCTCGGTTCATCTCCCCTTAAACTCATCTCCAAGGCCTGCCATTCATCTCATTCGAAATCATTTTCTTCCCTTATCATGCTCAGACGACTTGATGCCACCCGAGGAGTTGGTGGGTCCTATAGGAGCAAGGGAATGACGCTGCAGTTGGGGGTGTGCGTTCAGCCAGCAGCAGCGGAAGCGGATTATACAAAGAGAATAATAAGGATTGGGCGAACAGTGCAGCGGCGAGCGCGGTTGCAGCACGCGCCGGGAAGATACGGTGCAGCAGCTCTACAACGAATCATAGGAAGCGCAAAGCGATGCCTCCTCTCGTGCATCTGCACCGAACCCGAAGGTTCGCGCTGAGTGACTCATAAACTGAAGCCCAATTTTCCATCCGTTCAGTCCGAACCCTTCTCTGAAACCCCCGACTACAATTCCTAAGCCAAGAAGCTTATTCAGGAAACCCGACATGAGAGTGGTGCTGTAATAAGGGTGGCGTGTCTCTTTCTGAACCGTTCTTCACTTCCGAGAGTAGGCGCCAGAGCGCCTGCATGCCCGTATAGGAGCAGTGCTGCCACCTTGCCGAACTTCCGAGCGAGGTCTACCAATGCGAACATGCACTTACTTCTCAAAAGCAGGTTTTCTTATTCTCCGTTCAGGGCGAATAATTATGTGTCGGCAGACGCACTAAACAGATTGTGAGACGCGAGCCAGCGCTTGAGCCATACATAGCGGCTCTTCCGAGGAAGTTTACACTGCGTGATGGAAGTTCTGTCGAACTGACTGCGAGAGAAGTCTCCGAGGGTTTCTCAAAGAGCCCCCCTGTTATCTGCGGCTATGTTGAAAAAGAACAGGTTGATGCTGTCAGGGACCGCCTGCACGAGGTAGGATTCAAGGAAGCAGTTCCCGCTACCCAAGAAGGCGAGAAATACGGCCTCAGTTTGGACATTGGAAATCATTGGGAGCTTCACCTCAGAATATTCCCGGATGGTAGTCTGGAATCGCATGTCGAGGTGTCCCGAGAGTATTTTGAGCACTTGGGAGACAACAGAATATTCGTTGTCTACGAACCCTTCCAGTACCTTTTCCCCAAATGGCCGGCTCATCTCTTCTATAGACCCGCCAAGATGGAGATAGCCTCGGTGGAAGAGAATTTTGAGGTAAAGATACCTGCCCCCACAAGCTTTACGCCATGGAAACCAGTTGTTGTGTCCGTCGCACTCATAGCCGGGTTCGCAGCGATTGTAGCGGCAATCGCCAGCCGTAAAGGAGACAGTCGGTCATGAATGTCGAAGACATTTCGTTTCTACTCAGAGAGGCGACCAGACTGGTGAATGGGGACCCAGTGCAGGGCGCCGAAAAACTGTACAAGGTCGCAGAGGAGTGCATCAAGCAGCTGGCAGAGATTAAACTACCCAAATACAGAGGTTATTCCGCGAACGGAAAATGGAGATACGGGTCACTCGGCGAGGCCGCGAATGACCTAAGCCAGATTTACGGGGATTACGTTATCAATGGCTGGGACGCAGCAAAGGAGCTTCATGTAGAGGGGTTCCATGAGAACCGTCTAACAATTGAAGAAGTGAGGAGTAGAGTGCAGAAGATAGTCGACCTTTTTGAACTCACCAAGGGAGAGTTGAACATATTCGAAAGTTCTACGACTCCCCCCTAGGCGCAACCCTCTAAGCCGTATTGAGGAGAACCTTGCCGAGGCTGACTAGTTCTAGTCGGCGATGGGAGAGCTGGAGATACTATGATGAAAGCTTGACGTACGACAATTGAACAATTGACGCGGGCAACCGCGGAAAAGGAACGGGCACTCCTAAAGAAACGTTCTGACATGTGCTCGAAGTCACCAACTACTTAACTATGTATGCTGACTGCTCATAGAAAAATCAGAATCAAAATCACTATGCCAGACGCCCGAGAAGCACCGCAATAGAAACCCCGGAGGGGTCAGCGTACGCGACCTTTCCGATGAGCGCGAGAACTGCCCCTGCTATAAGCCCTGATATAGCGAGCCCAACTTCTATCTCGAACACAAACGAGATGACTTTCCTGAACGGCGGAAAGAGCCAGAGCACCGCGAGTATCGGGGCTGCGACGAAAAGCGCGCCTATCAGGACGAACCTGAGAACTGCGAGCGCTATCGTTACGAGAAGCGCGAACGTGATGTCTGCCGCGAGATTCGCTAGATAAGGCACGAAGTAACCAACCGAAGCCCCGAGGATTATTATGGGGAGATCGGTGGCGAGAAGTAGCCCGGGGTCGCCGTAGTCCACGAGGTGAACTCCTATCGTGTTCACCATCACCGCAAACGCGTTGTAGAAGTATGGTAGCGTGAGTATTATCGCGACGACGAGTATCAGCTCCTTCGAGAGACCTATCACCGTCTCAGCGAGATCCTCCGCTCCTTCGGTCCAGAGCGTCCAGAGTATGTCCGAGACAAGGAATATCCCGACGAGCCCGAGCGCCGCGGCCATGGCAATACCGCCTAGTTCACCACTTCGTAGATCCCCGCGGTGTGCACCGGAATCACGCGGCTGAACCTGATGTATTTCTGGGTGGAGCCAAAGCTATCTATCCCCGCGTTCAACAAAAGCGAAAGGAGAAAAGCCACCCCACCCGCGGCGAGCTCCGCATTGCCCGGGTTCATAGAGTTCAGTAAAAACATCACAAACACCACCACTAACTCGCCTACACCATCATTCGCGAGGAATGAGATCCTGAATACCCCGACAAGGCCGGGTTGTTTCAATGCCTAATCGGAGTAGCAGTGAAACAGGAAGTCAAACACTTCAATTCCTAGGAGAATAAAATGCTTAAGAAATAGTTACAGCCTTCGGAAGCACGTCATGGATGTATTCGATTTGGTCCAAGATATGGTGGACCGATATGACACATCTCGAGAACCCAGTGACCTAGCGCAGCTCGACTGGGTCTATCAGGAAGCGGAATTTCTAATCGAAGAGAAGTACATGGTTGCAAATATAGAGGCAAGATATGGACCAGCAGGTAAAAGTTCGGTCGGCGAGGCTAAGAAAAGGTGTCTAGATGCAGGGTTCGTGCACGGCCTAGCTGATTACGAAGTTACAGAAAAAGTCAAAACGTTCATTTCGCAGGTGGGCTATTCCGCATTCAGAGGGTTCGCCGAGTCGACTATCAGGAATCTTCCCGAGAAAGAGCGCACGGTGGCGAGAGTGGTCGCCTTACATTACGTGAACGGCGTGATGGCGGGTGCATACGATTACAGGGACTTGGCGCATTATCTCTCCCTTGGTTCAGGCTTGAGCGAGTCGATGGTCAAGCAGATTGCGATTCTTGTGGGCTGTAACAATTTCTACTTCTCGACAAAAAGATTCAGTGGCGAGTCATTTCTAGTTCCTCCTTTCTTCGGTGGGGCGCTAACAGAATTTTGGTATCTTCCCGGACGATTCGGAGATAAGCTGACAGAATCGCAAAAAGTGGGCACTGATGTCCTTGGAGAGCCTGCTGGACGCAACGTGGCAGGCTTCCTTGCCTCAAAAAGGTTTGGCAGCATCCCCGATTCAGAGCTTCAGGAGTTTCGGGCGTCAACCGACAAGGAGAGCGGCACTGGGAATTTCGACTTAATAGTTTCGAAGCTACTGTTTAACGAGCTCATCACCATTGGTTCTTTTGATAGTCACAGATGGGAACACCGGTTCACGTCGACGCCAATTCTTGACAAACTATTAAAATCGGGCTGAATCTTTGACCCGTAATGATAGACTCATTTCGACCACGTGACCGATCCTGACTCGCGCTAGACGTGCTTGAAATGGTACTACCGAGTTTGGTACTTGTAAGACAGTGACGCCGCAGCAACTTCCCGAAACGGCTCAAACGGCCATGTCCCCGTCGAGGGCTAACCAGTTACGAAGTCTTGTCAAAACATAGAAGGTCAGAGCGACATGACCAATTCCCCGCCCGCCCCCGGAGTCGGGTTAACGGATATTGAGCAACAGATTCGACAATATCTCAAGTGCAGGGATGACAATGGAAGACAGTTTATCAATTTTTCCGATGGGGCCAGATTCCGCAACTATCTTCAAGAGAGCATCACTCTTGCGAACAACGATACTACATCATCGCGAAATTCAAAATGCACGATTTGAACTATGGGGTATTCAGGAAGATGTCCATCCTGCTCCTAGATACCCAGCGTTATCAGGTGAACCATGAACACCTCTTCTATGGGCCTTTGCTTCCGACGTATACGACTTTTTCAAAGACGAAATGTTAACCTTCTATCACAACTAGATTTCTAGAAAACATCACCGTTTTTGGTCGATTGGGAACCCTCTGAGAGGAAGTGCCGGCGATGGTGTACAAGTGATACCCTAGCGCCCTGACACCATGTGGAAGACAAGACCGGTGCGAACCGCCATGGGGATTTATAAGCAATGGGTTTTGGGCCCAGAAACATGCGAACCATTGCTCTGGAAGAGCATTTCGTAACACAGGCTTTCATGCAAGGTCCCGGGCGGGGAATGGAGCAGATACTCGAGGCATTTGCACGTTCTTCAATGAAAACGACGGCGGCACAGGTCATCGACCGCCTACTTGACCTGGGACAAGGGAGGGTTTCCGAAATGGGCGCGGCTGGAATCGACATGCAGGTCCTTTCCCTGACTCGGGGAGTTGAAGGCGCCCAAGATGATATTGAGGCGGCGAATCTTGCTCGAGATTCGAACCAAGTGTTAGCTGAAGCGGTGAAACAATACCCCACCTTTCTTGCGGGTTTCGCCTCACTTCGGGTATTGACCCCCGGACAAGGCCGCCGACGAGTTGGAACATGCAGTGAAAGAGCTCGGTCTTAGGGGCGCAATGATTCACGGGCACAGCCGTGGCCGGTACCTGGACGACAAGTTCTTCTGGCCTATACTTGAGCGCGCCGAGGAATTGGGCGTTCCGATTTACCTCCATCCGACACCTCTACCTGAGCCTGTGATCAAATCCAGCTACGTCGGAAACTACTCGAGGGAGGTAACATCGCTGTTTTCGATTGCAGGGTGGGGTTGGCATACGGAAACTGCGCCGCATGTCATGCGGGTGATACTGGGCGGAGCGTTTGATGCCCACCCGAAGCTACAGCTAATCGTCGGGCACCTCGGCGAAGGTCTCCCCTTTATGATGCCCAGAATCGAGCGCGTCTTCCATCCACCCTCCGAAGCCGCTGAAGCTGTGCCTCGGAGGTGCGGAGAGAATCCTGCGAATCTCTGCGGTCTTCTTCTCCATAGCTTTCAGGTGCTCCTCTTCCTTCTTCTCGTTCTCTTGCTCTCTCTTTTCTTTGGCACTCCCGCTCTCCTCCCCCAAGAGGGGAGACTGGTCAGGATTGCCAGGCTCATCGAACGCGCCCGGAAGGTCGTGAATCGTGTACTCGCGCTCTTCCTGACTGTAGCAGCAGTGCCAGGAAGAAATATCATCAGAGGTCCAAGGCAGTGAAGATCATTTCTGTGATCAGGAGGACTATGGGTGATAAGATAAGTGGGTAAGGCAAAGGCTCAGAACAACGAGATGAGGCTGGAAATAATTTCCTATAACGCTTCGCGGACCGTGAGTTTGGATTATTCTTTTTCCTAGGGTTCCTACAGGACATTTATCTAAACACATTTTCATAGTAGTAAGGTTCGACGCTATATTGGAAAAGCTCCCAGAACCTTCAACGGAGCCATGACTTTTCAGTCATGGATAGGGTAGTCATCGATGAAATTGACCAATACCCTTTTCTCCTTCAACGGAGCCATGACTTTTCAGGCATGGATAGAATAGACGTAAAGCTTCCGTCGGGTGCAGACGAGAACCTTCAACGGAGCCATGACTTTTCAGTCATGGATAGAAGGAAGGACATGCTGGAGCGCACTTATGCAAGTGCCGCCTTCAACGGAGCCATGACTTTTCAGTCATGGATAGAAGGAAGGACATGCTGGAGCGCACTTATGCAAGTGCCGCCTTCAACGGAGCCATGACTTTTCAGTCATGGATAGAGTCAAGAAGCACGTATAGAAAGACTCAAAAGAGTACCTTCAACGGAGCCATGACTTTTCAGTCATGGATAGACGAAAGCAGCCCCAGGGCCTGTCTTCGGGCCGCCTCCTTCAACGGAGCCATGACTTTTCAGTCATGGATAGATGCACAATCAGGACTATGGCCAGCGGCGTCAGAACACCTTCAACGGAGCCATGACTTTTCAGTCATGGATAGCCGGTCTCCCGCGCTGGCTCGAAGCTCGCAACTACACCTTCAACGGAGCCATGACTTTTCAGTCATGGATAGTCTAAGGGATAGCTGTCATCATCTAGAAAAACATACCACCTTCAACGGAGCCATGACTTTTCAGTCATGGATAGCCTTCGGCGCTTTCATCGTGGCTTTTCTGGACTTCATCCTTCAACGGAGCCATGACTTTTCAGTCATGGATAGTCTTGCAGGCACTTTTGCAACTTATGACGAGTGCATGCCCTTCAACGGAGCCATGACTTTTCAGTCATGGATAGCGAGCCCACGATAAGTTATTTTCAGTAGTTTATAATCCCTTCAACGGAGCCATGACTTTTCAGTCATGGATAGCCTTCCAGACCTTCAGCCGTGTGTTTGCAGTGATTTGTCCTTCAACGGAGCCATGACTTTTCAGTCATGGATAGTGCCACAGCTCAATCAGCTCCCACACTTCGTCTACAGCCTTCAACGGAGCCATGACTTTTCAGTCATGGATAGTGACCCGCAGGCTGGCTGAATTCCTGAATGAAAAAATACCTTCAACGGAGCCATGACTTTTCAGTCATGGATAGGGCCGAGTCCCGCTTCGTTTGTTCGTTTTTCGAGCGCATTCCTTGCAGCGCCCCTTTCTTTATAATGTTGGTTCGTCGGACAGGAGTTGCGAGGGCGGAACATCTCGTCCCCACTTACCACATGGCTACCTCGTGTGTTCTGGTCGCCTTATAAATATTTCAATTATCTTTCGAGCGGGGAAGCGGAGGACCTGGAGGCCAAAGGCTCTCGAATGGACAGGACTTCTATGCTTGTGTTTTATATAGCGTAAATTGGCCCAATCCGAAATGTGCTCCGTACCCTGCTGCGATGGGAGCAGTGATTGGCTGTTTGAATGCGATTATGAATCCGTAGCCGGACTTTTCGGGTTCGCCGGGTTTTCTTGTTCTTTTGAAGGCGTGCCAAGGGTAGCGCCTGTTGCCGCGTGTTGTATAGAATGGTGTGTAGGTGATTGCTTGGGGTTCGGGATGGCCGTGGTTACGCAGTTCTCTTTTCAGTTCCTGCAGAATCCAGTTTTGATACTCGCCGTATTTTTTCTTGAAGTATCTGGTTGGTATGAATGGTGTTATGCTTCTAAATAACGTAGACGATTCTTCGGGGCTGCGTATAGATGGGAGGAGCATGACATCGGGTTCTTGGGTTCCGGAATAGTGCAACCTTCTCAGCGCGTAGATTGCATCAAGCTCTTTGTAGGTGAATTCGGTGCTGGATTTGAGGGCGACGTGGTCTATCCAGCCGTCGCCGAGCGAGTCGTAGGGTAATATGTAGAGGTGGCGGTGCCCCTTGAGTGGCGAGCCGTCCTCGGCTCTGCCGCTTATCGTGGGCGATAACCTCTCTGCGCCGGTTACCCGGCGGTAACACCCCATTAGGTACCTGTGAATCATGTAAGATAAGCTGACAGTGTGCGTGACGGGTATCTTCATTTTGGATGAAAGGGTATATGTAACGAGGTGTATCCCAGTCCGCTCGTTGCTGGCGGCAGGCTCAGGCTGGGCTTCTGGCTGAATAACGTAATCCACGTAGTGTATCAGGGGTGAGCCGACATTTCCCCGCTTCTTGTTGTCATATGTGCTTGAAGTGAGCGTCTTCAACCACGTACTTAGGTTGTCACTCGCCTTGACTACGCATGCCACGGTTGCTACTGAATCGTGTTCTGCACCTCCCTCTGCCCGAGGGTAACAGTTGGGATTGAAGGCGTCGGTTAACCTGAGACTCACCCAGCTTTCGGAGCGTCCGAGGTAGTTTACAAGTGACGCCAGCTCAGCCAAGTCTCGGCGTTGCTGGGGCGTAAGTACAGGGTCCGTGTGCCTCCACACTATGGTTGCGCATGATTTGGGGTTCACGGATACGAAGGCGTCCACTATTAGGCTTGCCTTACTGTAGCTCAGGTCCTGTGCGTCGTTGATTTTTTGGTACATTTGGACTTGGTTGAGGACGTATGGTGGCAGTTCATATTCGGGTTCTGTTGAGGAAAGCGCCTGAAGAATGGGAGTAACTTTCTCCTCGGGCCAATCATTCCTCTTTCTTCTCCATGTGTCGTAGATTGCGCGGAGAAGCCTGTAGGGAGTCGGAGGCCATTCGGGTGACCCGTTGTTAACATGCTCTGTCCAAGGGGTTGCATGATATCTGCCCGTGAGGAACTGCACTTGAATTGCAACAGGTTTGCAATTTTGGCTCATCGCATTTACTCTTCTGAGTCTTCGTCGCTCGGTCCGTCGGAATCAGAACCCTCGGGCTCATCGGTGCGGGCGGAATCGGTACCGGCGTTTGCTTCACCAGCTTCCTCATTCTTTTCTTTCTTGTTTCTCTTGGGGCGCATGCATGTTTCTAACTTCGTAACCGGGGGTTCTGCAAAGAATATTCGAAGTTCCCTGATCAATCGCTGGAGCTCGGCTTCGATGGTTTTGACGTCTAGCTGAAGAGCGGGCGGATAGGTTTTGCTTTGGCTTCCCAGAGCGGCCTTTTTCTCTTCGTCGACTACCTCCAAGTCGCATGACGACCTTAGCCTTAGGCCACGGCTAAGGAACCGGCGTATCTTGTAAACCGAGAGCAAATACAGGAAATTCGCCACCTTCCCGGAACAATCATTTTTCTCTTTCGTGACTGCTGCATCATACTCTCTCAGGAGCGACAGGTCCATGTTGAAATAGGCGGTTATCTTCTCAGCGGTGAACTCCGTTCTGTTAAATGGTATCATCTGTGTGCCTCCCTTCCTTTTTATATTACCTACAAATTCCAAGTTGGATGAAAGGTCGAAAATGTTTTTCTTGACGCCGCCGGACTCGGCTGGCTCGACGTTCTCCGCTTCGATAAACGCTGAGACGGCCCTCGGAATCTTGATTCGTCCATCCTTGAGCTGTGAAAAGAATGCGCCGTGCAGAAGTGTGTTCGGGTCATATTTGAAGAGAGTTTTTACGACTATTCTCCAGTTAACCGGTCTGTAGCGTTCGAATTGAAATTCCTTAATCAGTTCGTCTGCGAATGTTTCTTCGTTGTTGCTATCACGTTTGGCGTTCAGGATGAAGTCGGAGTTTAATCTATGCGGCTCGACAAGGCTGCTCGTAGTGACAACATCCTCACTTTTTCCTTTCTGCTCAGGGTCTATATCGTCCTCATGCTTAATCTTGATCGTAGAGGTCACATAGGGCAGTCCATCAAGTTCTTTGATTATGCTGTACCCGTCAGCGACTATGGTTTCTTCGAGCCTGTTAGCCATCGACTGTGATGACTCAACTAGTAGCATCTGCATCCCGCCCGGTCTACGGTAGATTCCAGGGCCTATATTCGGAAACCCAGTTGGCTGGAACCTGTCTCCCTGCCTCGGAGCTAGTCGAACCGAAAACATCAGTCTGTTTCCTACAGGTATTTCAAGCTGCGACCCGTCATTCAACCAGTTTGACCTCAGTCCATACTCTTTCTATTCGCTATATATATGCACTGGAAGCCTAATTGTCTGGGGCCTTATACTGGATGAACTTTCTTGCTTGCTTCCCGTAGCTTTGAGGTGTCACGGGTATGAACATCGAGGCGGCTAGTCTCTTACCGTCAAGCTGGTCCGGGTCGAATTTGGGCACATCAAAGCCAAGGGTCTTGAGCCGTATGACTATGTGGTTCATTGCTTCTCTTACTTTCCCCGAGTAAATCAGGTACGGTAGATCGACACTGGGGTGAACTGCAAAATCGCTGTCTGGCGTTTTATAGTCTTGAAATACTGATTTGAGAAGAACAAAGGTCAGAGGCACCGGTCTACTTTGCAAGGGTTCGCTCAAGACGTTCCGCGCTAGGTTTCTCCAGTCAAGACACGTCAGCCCCAAGAAGAGTCGCTCCAAAAGGCCATCATCAGTTTCACCCATAAGGAAGGGAACCACGTCGCATACATCTACCTGGAATCGACCACGTAAATGTTCATCATGGTTTTCTTCGTTTCCTTCTCGGATCGTTTCTATAATCTTTGGCAGGAACAGGGTCACTATTTTCGACGGTAAGTCTGCACCTGCAAAGCTTCGTTTCCCAGGCCCTTTTTTTAGGCTGCCGTTTTCAAGGTTGAGCAGGTCTTCTATTATTGGCTTTTTATGCGACACAGAAGCAAGAGCAGCCGCCAACCTGGGTTCGACACGGCCTTCACTCTTAACTAGTTCGACCCATTTCCCAGCGTCAAGTCGGGGAAGCCTTCTTGGCACCCGTCTATCCGTACCGTGCAGTACTGCTGGTCCATTCATGAGGTGTTTAACAACAATGCCCAGACTTTCCAAGATTCGAGTTACCCCGACTTTGGGGTTTGAGTAGTAGTTTTGGACGGCCCCGCTGAGTCTGGTTACTGCCGCGCTGAGACCATGGGGCAAAGCATCAAGGTTCTCGCTTAATTCGTTTAGAAAAGGGATTATCTCTCTAATCGATTCCGCCTGGGGCATCTTTCTGACAAATGCCTTACCCAGTGGAGCCGCGATGTGTGCCTCGCCCCTCTTTTTTAGTATGACGTGGCGTTGGAAGTGACTTATTCCGGAATCTACGCCAAGCGTAGACGCGGCGTGAAAGAACTCGTTAGTGCTTGAAGCAGTGTGTCTCTCGAAGTCACTTCTGCCTTCCCTTATTATCTTCCTTATTTCCGCGTAGGTGGCTGGATTCCCCCAGACGGGCGCCCAGACTTCGTATACTACTTTCGCTTTCTTGTCACTGGCTTTCTGGTGAAACCCGGTCAGGTCCAAACCTACGGTAAAGGGTGAAGACGCACGTTTTACCCCGTTTCTACTCGATATGCTCCCGGAAAACATGAGGAGACCTTCAAACATAAGTATAATATCCCACGGATTGACAGGAGTTACATCTTTGGCATCCTGCCACGGGCTGCTCAGCTGGTTTATCCCCCCGGCCCCGACTGGGTCATAGAACCCTATCTTGGCTTCTTTAAGCATGCCAACGAATTCGTCTGCGCGAAGAGCAACGCCCGTTAATGAACTGTCAAACAACTCTCTGACCGAACTCTCCTTTATATGATCAAAGATTGTTATCAATGCCTTGACGAATTGGCTGGATAACTCCAGATTACCGTCGTTTCCACCGGAACCAGCTATGGGGAGCGCCAAGTGGCCGGCTTGGTCCTTGGCGTCCACCGCCCATACCACGTCCATCCATTCCACAGCGGAGTCGGAGAGCATGTTCCTGCATTTCCTTACAACGGCTTCCTTCCCTTTCTCATTTTTAATAATTTCAATAATTTTGCAGGCGTCGCTTCTCAGGGTATCTAGTCGAGGGTCAGCATTGTTCAGTAGCCAATTCAGTTCAGCGGCTGGCTTAGGTTTACTGGCTTCTCGACTGGCCAGCTGCTTGGGTCTTACATTTTTGAATATGCTTCCGGAGTTCCACGGGGAGAGGATAGAACTTGGCTGATATTCGCTCAGGAAAAAAATCTTTAACTCGTCCAGAGTAAGAGGCGACTGCAAATTGAAGACGTCCCCTTCCCACCACGCCAGCACACTAACTTTTTCCGCAAGAAGCCTGAATATCCCCATTGCCTTGAGGTATGATCCAAGAGGCTTCGTCCTACATCCTTCTAGGCGAATATTCATTGCGATTCACCGCTCGCTCTTCGGTCGGCGGCCCTGACCAATGCCTCTAGGAAAGCAAGTCTGAACGGCCCGAGGTATGAAAGCATCTTTTCTGTCCTGCTCCGCCAACTGTTTTCGCCGAGGCCCATTATTGAAAGGTCGAGGATTGTGCAGGGTACGGTTAAGTTTCCAAGCGATGTTTCGGGCAACACGTCGCCCTGGTGGACTCCACACGCCACATAATCCATTATGTTGAGTACTTTTTCGTCGGGGGTGGACCTTATCGCTGTTCGAACTTTCCCATGGTGGGCCGCCGCCAGGTAGGCTGCCAGGTTCAGCGAATCGCCGGTCAAACCTATGAGAGCGCCGTTTTGTAGCATTGCTAGAGCGGAGGCTAACTCGTGCCTAAAATGCACCCTCTTTCCGGGGTAATTTTCCTGGATTTTGTACCAGTGTTCCTTTGGGGCTTTGGCGAAGAGTTGCTTTTCCATTCCTTCCATCTTTTTGATCTTGGCTTGGAACGCTGGATGTGCTTTGCCGACATCATGCCACAATGCCGCCAGTTCAACCGCCGAAGTGAACTCGTGTGCTCCGACTGCCGCGATGATTGAACCTACTTCTGAGGTGGTTCGCTGGGAGTGTTCGGCAATCGTCTGCCACGGGCCGCCAGGCCACCCATCAAACCCGAACGAGTCTTCCTCGGAAGGCCTAGTTTCTTCTACGTCTACCGGGAGATTTGATTCGGGACTCCAACCGGTCTCCTCGAGGTATCCGCCATCACTGCATGCAAGCATGTACATGCCTCCCGGACGGATGTCTTCCCTGCGCGCGTTTACCCAGCGCCCTGACAACATATCCCACTGGTACACTCTGTGCTTGCTCGCAACCAGCTTTCTGATGTCTCCGACCGGCGCAGGACACAGTTCTCCTTGGCTCGGCTGCTGGGGAGGGATGCCTTCAGCTTTAACGGACTCATCTATTTTTCTCCAGAATACTTCCGCAAGGCGGTCCGAATCCTCTCTGATAAACCGTCCGACATCCGTGTTCCTTCCAAAGAGGTCGGCTGTCGTGTCGAAAAGCTCGGCTATGTCTTTGCGTCTTATCACGTTGGTGCATTCGAATTTGTATTCGAGCTTCGAAAGCGCAGGGGCCGAACCGTCGCCATGCAGGTCCGCTAACTGTTTTTCGGAGTCTTTCATTTGTTCGGGGGCATAAGGGGCCTCCGATCCTCTTTTGACCTTTACCAAAAAAATTGATCCAAGAGCGTGTTCTCCATACCTGTTGCATCTGCCGAATCTCTGTATCAGGGACGAAATAGGTGCGACTTCGGTAAAAAGCGTTCTTGCTGATACGTCGACTCCGGCTTCAACCACCTGGGTGCTTACAGCGATCAGATCGCCCTCGGTTTTGAGCAGTTTGTCCATATGGCTCTTTCTATCTCTCGGTTTGAAATGGGAATGCAGTAACACGATTGGCTTTCTGCAGCTGTCAGAGGCGCCTTTTAATGCCCTGTACAAATCAACGCTCTTCTTGACGGTGTTTAGGACGACTAACGTCTTCGTCCCTTCGACGTGTTTACGCAAAACTTCCTCCGCGAGTTTGCCGACGTTTTCAGCCGTGGTTTTGGAGTATTCAATCTTCTTGGATGCATGAACCCTTTGGTACAGGGCTGGCTCGGCAGCGACAGTGTTTTCGTCCAGCTGTAGCGTTTTGACCTCTCGGTGGAAGTCAGGGGTTTTGAGCCACTCCCCATGCGCTGTTGCGCTCATCCAGACACTTTCTGCCTTAATGACTGTACCCATTTCTTCTCTGAACGCCATGAGTTGAGAGGACGTCGCCAGCGCGTTGCCCATGAGCTGGATTTCGTCGAATATCCACCTGCAGTCGTTGTTGAGTAAGCCGAACTCAACTGGCCATCTGAATCTGCTCATAGCGTACCCTCTGTTAAGCGCTCTTGAAAGGAGCATGTCTTGGGTGCCTATTATGACCATGTCAAGCTCTGGATAGAGGTCCCAGGGGAGGATGTTCTCGCCTCCCATAACTGTTATTACGGGTATTTTGTATTTACCCAAGAGCCCAGACTGATTCGACTCGACTGGTTCTTTCAGCGTTCGCGCAAGCAGTTCAACAGACTCAAGCCAGCTGGATATGTTGTCTCTAGTCTGTTCTACAAGCGAACGCAGGGGAAGACAGTATACGAGCCTTCTAGGAGTTGAACTCCTCACAGAATCGTCCGGGTTAAACCTGCGCTGCCACAGCCAAGCAAGAAACACTCCAGCAGTCTTTCCGCAACCAGTAGGCACATTCACAAGGTCGAATTTCTCGTGCGCCAATCTGATCTGGTACTGAAAAGGTTCTGCACCTGATGCCATTTTGAACAATCGTCCATATTCGTGATTAACAGGATTCTGCGTCATAGTTGCATCCAGCAACTCTTTGGCTTATTACTTCTTGGGTTTTCAATAAGTTAACCGAACATGGCGGAGGCTGGGCCACGGGTCTTATTGTGTCTCCACTTCGCTTCGGTTGCCGGCGTTGGGCGGTACTCTCAGTATAGGTAGTGAACGTGACTGAGCCGGTGCAACTCTGAGATCTCGTTGACGGAGGCGCGGCTTGATTCTCTGGTTTTGCTTGTCCATTATGCCCAGCGTTGTCTTACAGTCGAGGTGCACGCAAAATTTTCAAGAACCCTACAAGAAAGAATGCGGTGTTGCGACCGGAGCTTGGCCTGACCCGTGAGGCATTCTGCAGGAACCGTTGCCCATAACTTTGTCGTACACCTGGGTGAATCTGTTTGCTCGTAAGCAGGCGCAAAGTGTTGGCGCCACGCTAGGGCCGGGAGCGTTTGAGGCCGCTTCGACACCTTCGCTCCGTAGCAGTAGATTTCTTGAAGGGGAGAGGCCTCTTTTTGTCCTAGGAGGATTGGGTTTGCGACCTACCGCACATTCACCACTACGCGTACCTGAACGCCTTGGTAAACTCAGCTGCTTCTCCACCCGCTTTGGATGGCGGGAACGCGAATCTTTAGCCTTTTGAGGGCGCGGTTACGTCCAGTGCGCGTGGCTCGCGCTCCTCTTAGGTTGCCTTGAGAAGCAGCACTTTTGGGCTGGTGAACGAATGACTTCTTCCGAGGGAGTAGCTGGAGGCCGGCTCCCAACTAGACCCCTGTTCCCTTACCCTCCGAGTTTTGCCCCGGCTCAGTATCCGCATCCGAGGGGGCAAGGAAGTAGGAGAGCCTCGCCGCTTTTCCCTGGACGGGCACGAGGAACTCAAGTCTGAGCGGCTGGGCGCTCGAAAAGCCCAGCTCTGCTACGAGCGCTCCTGTTCCGTCCGAAGCGATTCTGCACAGCTCCTGCGCGGAATAGCTCGCACGCATTTCCCTGGGCTCGCTCTCCCAGCGGTGGGTGAGCGCGCGTAGCTCAGCCGACTTCTCACCATGGGCCAAGACAAGAGAGATGCCCTTCGCCTCCCTTGGCGTTGCAGTAACCCTTACTGAGTCGGCCGAGCTTCCGAAAGTGCTCCTCAGCGCTGTGGCGAGTTTCTCTGCATAGAGCTTCGCGCTGAATGCCTGAGTGAGTTTTATTGCTGGTGGCTCAGCGGAAGGCTCGCTGGTTTCAGCTTCGAAACCTCCGCCTCTCCACTGCAGAGAGAGTTTCCCTCCTGCACCAGCAGGAGGTTCCGCAAACGAGATAGCAAGCTGGTTCTCGCCCGCGGCCCTGAGCGCCCTTATGCTCCCGGTGTTCACAGCGAGCCTCACCGATCCTGACTCTGCCCCTGTGCAGGAGAAGCTCGTGAATATCTCTCGCGGAATCATGAGCTCCGCGAACATCACGTGGCGCGAATCGAGCTCCCTTACCCTGAAACCCTTCTCCGAGATTTCCCAGGTGAGCTCGTCCGCGCGTAATGCCTTCGAGACATGGGCGAGCAGCCTCTCGAAGAGCGAAGCCGAGGGGAAGGTGAATGAAAATGCTGCTGGACCGGTCGACTGATTGGGAGCGTCAGTAGCGCTTTCCTTCTCCGTCGGGGCCTTATCCGGAGTCTTCTCCTTTCCGCCGCCCGGGGGCGATTCACCGTCCTCCGGAATCACCTCGCCGTCCCGGGCACGCTCCCGCTCAGAGCCGCTGTCTCCGCGTTCTGGCTGCGCGGTCCGTATGGCCCCCGTCTCGGTGTCGGCAGTCGGCGCTTCTGTGCCCGGGGGCTTGCCTACCGCTTCTTCGAAGCGCTTCCCGCATTCTGCGCATGCGTAAATATACTCGGCGTCTCCGGAGTCGTCGATCTCGTCCGCATAACCCTCCGCGGTCGCTGCTATCCGGACTGCGTCTACGCATGTGCGCGACCATTTGTCCGAGCCGCAGGAAGAGCATTTCAGGTACTCCTGCCCGCTCGCACCCCCGCTCGACCGCTCCCTCCCGTCACGCGCTCCGGAGCCGCTCACTTCATGACCCCTCCCGAAAGAGCGGCGTAGAACTCTTCGTCCGTTTCGAAGAATCCCAACGTAAGGGGTCGGCCGAGCACACCCCTGAGCGCCCGCGCTGCCATGGGCTCCTCCCGCTCGGTCTTTACCGCGAGCGCGCCGTGGTAGGCGCTCACGCACTTCGGGCAGACGAGCCCCCAGATGGAGCCCTCCCCCGACTCTGAATCGACGAGCACGAGCGCCGCGACATCGAAGCCCTCCCGTTCCTCTACCTTCCCGAAGGGGGTTGCGCATGCGTCGCAGAGCGGCGGATTCTTCCCTTCGCAAAGCAGCGGTTCGGGGACGAACACCCGCAGGAGATAGTCCGTATTCCCTGTCTCCAAGCGCTACTCCACCTCCCCTTCTTCCTTCGAGTAGCCCGCGCTTTTCGGTGCTATTGAAGGAGAGCCGAGCTTTGGGGCTACTATCCGGTCGAGCGTCCACTTTGAGACGAGCACTTCGTCGCCCGAGGCCACGAGCGTGAGCTTCTCCGGCACCCAGACCTCCCTGCCTTCGTATCCCGGGAGCGAGACCGAGACGAGAACCGCTTTCCCGCTCAGCGAGTCCTTTACGAGCCTCCCGAGGAGCAGGTACCACCTGTAGCCGGAGGCGCCCCTGCGGATGACCGCTGGCTTCTCAGGGCCCGCCGCGGTCGCGGTTCCCGCTTGCTGTGCTCCCGAACCCTCCTGCCGGTAGGCCGCGGTTTCACTCTCCGCTGCGGCCGCGTTATGCACAGACTCCGGGGAAGCCTGGGGAGGAGCCTCAGGGCTGCGCGCCCGTGGCCCCGCCGGAGCCGTGCTGGAAGACGTATGGTGAGACATTTTTGGTCTCGAACCCTGCGAGCGCAGCGAGCGCGAAGGGGCGCGAAGCGGGGAGGGACCCGCCACGCGCAGCACCGGCGAGCGCGCTTCGACCGTAAGGGAGCGCGAGCGACCCACACGGGCGGCGCGCGCGAGCGCTGCGTCCCCGCGCGCGAGCGAAGCGAGTTCCGACCAAAAATGTCGAACTCCGCGTCTTCCATCCGCGGCGACGGCGCGGATGGGCGCGAGGTGCGTGGCTCCTGAACCCGAGAGGGGGGAGAGGAGCAAGAGGGGTGCGGGGAGAAGCGTAGCGAGCCAGCGAGCGAAGCATACTTCCCTGCAAAATTCGGAATCGGGGTGTGCGCGTACCTGCGACAGCGTGTCAGGCACAACCCGCTCAGAAGCGTGGCACTGCACGCTCCCGCCACTGCAACCCAGCCTTCGGGAGCGAGCCGCTGTCCCAGAAAATTTATACGCTCTGCGAGCCTGCTACCTCCCCGACATGACCGCGACCGGCAGCGGACCAGGAAAGACACATGCCGAGGACGCCTTGAGCAAGTTTCTTCCGGTTGAGCTGTGGAACGTTTTGCCGACTGGAGCCAGCATTGAACTGGTTGACATAGACGATTGCAATCGCCCCAGGGAGAATGAGGTGGGGGGATTCGACTTGCTGGGGGAATGCTATCCCGACACAAGATTCGTAATCCTGTACGCGAAATGTATAGAGGAGTGTTCGCGCTCACTCTTCGGAGAGTGTACTAAGAAAGGAGGGCCGGCCGCCAGCGAATCGCTCACTTTCTTGATGCTGATGCATTTGGTGCGGCTGCACGAGCACGCCCACGCCCTGACGTATACATTCAGCTTCAATAGCCCTCCCGCGGCCAGTGGCGGACGCACCGTACAAGAGCAACTTGCGCGGGCCTCAACAATACGAGCGATAAGAGGAAAATATTTATGCTATGCCGAAGTCAGCCAAGATAAGCCGTACGTAGGGCTCCCTTCGGAAATCGAGGAGCCGCTGGCAGACTACATCGTCTGGGTGTTCACCCACTGCGGAGCGCCCGCCCCCCCGCGACCAACTGGAGTTTACCAGCTGCCTAATCCTTCCGCGACACCATCCGGCATCGCGGGCAGTTTGCCTGGAAACTACGCAGAAGACAACCGTGTTTCGTTTACCCGGCTACACGGGTACGGGGGAAGAAAGCACACATGTCTGGGCACAAGCCCCGGCGCGAGTCCAGGGACTTCCAGCGGTGGATATTCTAACATAGCCGAGCTGTTCGACTATTTCAGCGCCAATCACTCGCCAAGTTGGTACCGAAAGTGGACCGAAATCGCCGCCAGTTTCAGGAAGTGCCTGAAGCTCGACCCCGAAGCGCTTCCCGTTAACCCGGTGGACTGGATTCTTCCAGTGTTGTGGGTCGCGCTGAATACGGACTTGGCGGAAAAACACTTCGAGGACTTTCTGGACGCGCTGGAAAATAATTGCCAGGGAATGACTAAAATGATGGGGGACCTGCAGAATGAACGGTCCGCAGTCGCGATTGGAAGAGCGACAGAGGCCTATAAAGAAGCACTCAAGGAGTAGGTTCGCTGGCAACGGAGAAGGGTTCTGTAAAGGAAGAACCGGCCAACTCCTGAATACGGTCTAAACCGCCACGACCGCTCGGCGAAGCCGGACCTGAATCAAAAACTGAAATCAAAAAACTGTAAAGCCCTACTCCAGAAGACAACCACAACGCGAACCAGAAGACCAACCGCCCGCTCTTACTGCCTGAGCGTGCGCGGCCGAGTGTTCGGTTACGCCCGGGCAATCTCCCGTTACCTTAAGTCTATCTCTGGTTACCTTTGGTTACCCCCCGGCAATATTCCGGTCGAGCGGGAGCAGTGTCCTCGATTCATCGCTTGCGGGCCCGGCCCGCGGTCAGTGAAGGGAGCTCCGGTCTTTCGTATTTAAGCCCAGGCGAGAAGCTCACAGTGAAGTGACAATGGGAAGGTACTCAGAGTCTCCAGTCGGAAAAAGTGTCAAGGGCAGGTCGCGGAGAAGGAGCCCGGTCAGGCGCAGGAGGCTGGTACTGCCGATATACGAAACCCCAGGGGCGCTCAACCTCTACGAATTCGCCGTAGCTACCATCGAACTCATAAAAAACAACACGGGATTCGCTTCGACGCGGTTCCTCTACGATTCACTCGTTCGCACTGAAAAGTTCGGCCCGTCGTTCACAAAGCGCGGAGGTATGTTCCTGCTCTGGAAGAAGCTGCGCCAGCTCGAAAAAGCTGGAGCGCTCGAAGGCGTGCGGGCGCCGAACACCACGTCCGTGGTGTGGCTCCTGAAAAACCCCGAAGCCCTTTCGGCCTACCGCTCCGGAGCTTGAAGTTCGTCAGCTATTTCCACTTCGAACCTGCCCACCCTCCTCTTTCCGCCTCCCCTGAGTTCGTAAACCGTGACAACGGCCTTGTGACCTTCCATCCGCTCGACCTGCTTTTCGATGTCAGGTCTGTCCCAGTAACCCAGCAGGACCTGAGCGTCTCCGGGCTGGGGGCGCAACCTGAGCAACTCCTCCCCCATCCTGGCAGTGAGCACTACTCTTGAGCCTCCAACAACTTTTGGCTCGCACGGGAGCTGCGTCTCAGTGGCCGACCCGGTCTTCTCCTCCAGAGGTATCTTGCGCTCCGGAGGCGCCCTGCCCTGGAACAGCGCGAGGTAGTAGTCCAGTTCTCCACGTCCGGTGAGGTGTAGCGTTACCTTTGCCCTCTTCGTGGGGTCGGATAGGCTGTCCCGCATCTTCGTCACGAGCTCGATGTCGTCTTCGAGCGTCCACACCTGAACCTCGTGAAAATAATAGGTGGAGGGCTTGACCATGTTCTCTATCACCTGTTCGGGGTGCCTCCTGACTTCCTCAGGGCTCTCGACTTCCACCGCTATCGCTCTTTTCAGGTCCGGTCTCCCTTTCGCGTCATAAGCCACCGCAACGAGGTCAGGCTTCGAGCCCGGTAACGACTGGTCCGCGGCCACAACGCCGCAGCCTTTGTCCGTGAGCTCGAGCCACGCGGCGAGAGCTATTCCCAGCCCTTCCCGCGAGGGGCAAGTGGCCTTTCTTACGCTCTCGGTTTCAAGCGCCCCGAAAAGCCCCTTCCGGTAGCGCACCCTGCGCTCCGTTCCCGGTTTCACAGACTCCGGGTCGAGCTCGAGCTTGCCTTCGCCGATGAGCCCGTTCACAATCGCTCTGAGCTCTTCCCCGGGAATTCCGGTTTCTGCAGCTAGCGCCGAGAGGCTGGTCCACTCCCAAGGCGAGCCTGCCTCGCTATTTTCGTCCCGGGACAGGCCCGATGTCTTCACTTTCTCGTAGAGCCGCCTCTCGACTTTGGCCTCCTGCCTCCCTGGGAGCCTGTCCCCGAAGTATTTCACCGGGTTGAGAAGGAGCTCTGTCGCCTGATTCGAAGCTTCTGGCGGGGCGTAGACCCTCATCCTCTGGCACACAGAGGCGAGCGCGGCCTCTTTCTTTCTTTCGTCAGTCAGGCCTTCCTCCAGGTATTCCCTGGGGTAGCCCACTTCGACGAGGACCGGCGCCAGCTTGTCTTCTCCGGTCTGGGGCGAAAGGAACATTATCGCCTGGCCGGTCCGGAGCGTGGGCAGGCTCCTGTAAATTTCATCCGAATAGTCCGGGTCGAGCCCTCTCACAATTGCGGCGTCTTCGCTGTCAGTGACGCGCATGATAATCTTTACCGCGGTGTTCGTGAACACGCTCTTCCTCACCGAGTCCCAGACCTGCCCAAGGTGCTGGTGGGCCATGACGAGGTGGACCGAGCGCGAGCGCGCTTCTGAGAGCAGGGCGTCCATCAGGCGGAAACGCGCTATCTTCCCGAACTCGTCTATGAATATGTAGACCCTGGGCTCCCGCAGCCCCTTTTCCCTCAGCCTGAGCACAATATGCCAGATCTTGTGGATGTAGGTCGCGGCCAAGAGGTATGCCATGTCGCTGCCTCCGCAGCCGGACTCGTTCATGTTGAACACCGCGAGCCTCCCTGCCTTGACCAGCTCCTCGTCCGCTACCGAAGTTGAGTTCAGAAGCCGCGCGGCGAAAGCGTTGTTCGAGATTAGGTCCAGCCTGGAGAGCACCGAGAGATACGAGGTGTCCTCGAGCCCCCTCAGGAACATGAACTGGTTCACCATCTCCGGGTCTTCCTCGGGCGCCCAGACCTTCTTCATCCTGATCCCCTCTATCATTGCGTAAAGCTGGGTGAACGTGGGGGAGTCGGTCGAGCGGTAGAGCCACCTCAGCGCCACCTGTGCCACGTGCCTTGCGTAGCGCGCTTCCTGCATGAGCCCGAACACCTTCTCCATCATGTCGAGAAAGAATTCCACCGCCTGGAACTCCGCGCGGGGCCTCCCTCCTTCTCCGGGGTCGACCTTCGGAAGCTCGAGCGGGTTTATCGCAAGAGGGGATCTCACGGGGTGGAAGTAGAGGAGGGAGGGGTCGGCGGAGAATCTCGCGGCCACGTCTTCTGCGAACTCGTCCTTCATGTCGAAGACGAAGACGCACGCGCCCGGGTCGGCTCTTCTCAGCCCTTCGAGGAGTTTTTTTAGCGAGGTTGTCTTTCCGCAGCCTGTGGCTCCCAGTAGGTACGTGTGAGAGCGCATCTCTGCGAGAGTCACGCCCACCGGCCTCTCGCCCCCCTCCAGGGCCTCTCCCAGGGGCACCTCCCCTGCCATCTCGGCGGGCGCTGGCAAGGAGGAGCCCCTCGAGTACTTCGCGCGGTGGACTGCCGGGTCGGGGAGCACGAGAAACTCGAGCAGGTCCTGCTCTGTCATATGGAGCTCCCTGTGGCCCTTCAGCACGTCTTCCATCCACCCTCCGAAGCCGCTGAAGCTGTGCCTCGGAGGTGCGGAGAGAATCCTGCGAATCTCTGCGGTCTTCTTCTCCATAGCTTTCAGGTGCTCCTCTTCCTTCTTCTCGTTCTCTCGCTCTCTCTTTTCTTTGGCACTCCCGCTCTCCTCCCCCAAGAGGGGAGACTGGTCAGGATTGCCAGGCTCATCGAACGCGCCCGGAAGGTCATGAATCGTGTACTCGAGCTGCGCGCCCTGGGCGTGACCCACGAGCGCCTGACTCGAACGCGCCAGCCGCTCGTGCGCGATCTTCTTGTCCTTCGACGGCTCAAAAAGGCAGATGTCAAGCACGTAAAGCGTGCTCTTCGCCTTCTCCTGGATGCGCTGAATCTTTTTCTCGTTCGTCGCCCTGAGGCTCGGATACTTCTGCATCTGAGAGGCGAGCGAGTTCAGCCTTCGCTCGTGCGCCTCTGAAAGCGAGCAGTCGTGCTGAACCCATACCCAGAGGAGCTGGCCCGGCGCTATCTGGGCCAAGAGGCTCTGGGGCTCGCTCCAGCTCAGGCGCGAGTAGTGGAACTGGTCTTCTTTCGCAAAGCGGAATGTAGAGTAGCAGCCGAAGTCAATCGCAAAACACACGCCCCTCCCGGTCCTGGGTTCGGTTTCCGCAGCGCCCGCTCTCAGCCGCAGTGCCTCTACGTGAGCAGCGGTCGCAAGATAGCAGCGGAGCGTGCGGTCTTCTCCCTTTATATAGCCAACCCCCCAGCGGTTGCCCTGGCCGCCTATCCTGAAGTCCTTCGAGGCACTCTTTGCGACCATGCTGTAGAGCCTAAGCCCCTTTTCCGAGAGCTTGTCGGCACAAAAGAGCGGGGTAGCGATTTCGGTGGGTAAGGCAGACCCGCTTCGCATATCACCCGAGATGTCCATGTCAGGTTTTGTTGCCTTGGTATTTAAGCCGGGAAAGCAATCAGCCCAGGGCGAACTGGCGACGGATGGCGAGAATCAGAGTCTGTGAAAAGTGCTACCGCGAGAGCACGCCACTCGGGCTGAAGATGGTGGGAACGCTGCCGCCCGACTCGGACGAGCCCTGCGCAATCTGCACACTTGAGAGAGCGGAGTACGAGTGCTCCGTTCCAGACGGTCAAGTCACAACCTAGTGCCTTTAATTTTTGCTGTCGTCGGGCGACTGCGGCTTTGC
>JAJYZJ010000105.1 GCA_021800035.1 archaeon | reverse complement strand
ATGCCGCTTGTCGCAACCGCAAAGTCATTTTGAGCGCAGGGCCCGGGCCGGGGTAATTGGTCCCTTGGTTCGATTCGATTCTGAGCGACCCGTCCTATTGTAGCTCAGTCCGGGTCGAAATTTACCAGAGTGGGTGGAGCGAGCGTTTGTCAACTAGAGAAACGCAGCACGTAACAAAGCTCTTTTTTGACGGCGCTCGCTACGCCGGTTGGGCAAAACAGCCTGGGAAGAGAACCGTACAAGGCGAGCTCGAGCACTCTCTGGGGGTGCTTAAGCAAGAGAGTTTTCGAGTGCGCCCGACGAGCAGGACTGATGCCGGTGTGAGCGCAGTTGGGCAGGTGGTGACATTCATCGGTCCGTCTGAAGAGTCGCCAAATTACGTTGGACTAAACCGAATCCTGCCAAGGGACATTGCGGTGACGCATGTGCTCAAGGGCCAATTTACGAAAACTCCAAAGAGATACGCCTACTTTTTCGAAAAGGAGTTTATCCGGCCCGCCCTTGTCCGCATGGCCGTTCATGCTCTTCCAACTTCCCGCATCCTCGGATACCTTTCAAGGAGAGGGGGAGCGAGCCCAACTAAAACCTGCTCCGTATGGTTGAAAACTTTCGAGGGAAAGCCGATCGCGTTATTCAGCGCGAGTTCGTTCGGCTACGAACAGGTGCGCAGAATCGTCGGACTGCTCCAGCTCGTGGATAGGGGCGTGGCCAACCCCCTCCATCTAGGAGACGTCAACCTGCACCTTATACGCGCGGCAGCGCCGGAAGGCCTCGTGCTTTTGCCTGCGGAAAACGGTTGCAACTGGATTCCAGTAGCAGACGGTGTGCAGAAGGCAAACGATTATATGAGCTCCAGAATTTCCGCATCTGAGAGAGAGCTCGCCAAGTGGCGCTATTGCCTGCGCATTGCCTCAGGTAGATAGCAGAAGCTCGGAAATCTCTTCTCCAAATTTTCTTCTGAGCCATTCTCTGAAAGCGTCATTTCCCTGAGCGAGCCCAGTTATCAGTTGGAGATCGCTATTTAGGACGGCCCGCGGAGATGAATGGAGGTATTTTGAGAAGACACCAGCAAGCAGGTTCGTCCTTGCTCGTTCCGCTCTGGATCTGGAAAGGTATCTCAGTCTCGAGGGAAAGTTTAGTCGCATGTACCTATGCTCCCCAAGCAATTGCGGAGAGTAGCACATGAGTTCATTCATATATTTTTGCAGGCCGTACATTCTGTAGCGTTTTGCTCTGAAACCGAACAGGCTGGACTCAGCCAGCTCGTTGCAGCTTTCATAAATTGCGGCGGAGGGACTTCTCGAGCCTGGGACATTTTCAACCATCCATGCAAAAATAGTTTCGGAATCTTCTGTGGACGAAGTAAGTTTATCCAGCGCCGTTTGTATGGACGGAGATAGAATCACATCCAGAACGGTCTTGTAACCCCCCGCGGCAGTTTGCCTTCGGCCAAGCGCACCCAGGTCTGCACTTGTCACTACTTCCTCCCCCGCTCCTATAGCCTGCAGGTCGTTCACAGCCGCTCGCACGTCACCTTCAGTGCTCTCTGCCAGTTTGGTGAGGACTTCGTCAGAGATTTCGAGGCGCTCGGCCCTGGCTATTCTCTTTAAAACGAGCCTTATCGTGTCCGAGCGCACTCTTGTGAGCTTGATATGGGCACAGAGTTTCTTTTCCTTCAGGAGAATGAGCTTCTTATTTCGGTAGAGTTCATCCTCATCACTCAGAGTAAATACCACAGGTACGCGCGTGTCGGTAAGAGTTTTCAGCAGCACGCTTGTGCTCACGTTTTCGTCATCTGCAACATGCTCGTATCCATTTTCGGAAGACCTTGAGCCGATTTTTACGCTAGCGAGCACGTCGATTTCGTCCACAAGAATCATCCGTTTTGTTGGGCCGCTCTGGGCTAGCGTGGCTGTGTTGAACATTGCCTCCCTTACGCCGTCCAGCATAACCGAATCCCCCAGGTTTTCCCTGTTCACTTCAAACAGATCATAACCATTCTCTTGGGCAAAGGCGTGGACTAGTGACGTCTTTCCCGTTCCTCTGGGGCCCGAAATCAAGCACCAGGGTGGGCTCCCTTTCCCGAATGCGGTCGCCCAGCTCACAAAATCCTCCTTAGACTTACGGTTTCCTTCGACTTCTATTAACTTCTGAGGTGCGTACTTGTCGGTCCAGATGCGCTCCACGCTGATTCAGCTCTTCGTTATGAGCCCAGCCTTCGCCAAAAAAGCGGTGAGCTGTATCTCAGCATCTGCACCTTCTATCAGCCTGAATTCTACCTCTCCGAGCTCATCGAGCAGAGCAGCCTTTAAGCCGTCGGACATGTCCGCTCTGACAATCTCACGATAGAGTTGTCTTACGATTTCTTCCGGAGCAAGCGCATTTATGTAGAGAAGCTCTTGAAGCTTCTTCCTTGAGTTTTCCAGCTCACCTTGGAGTGAGCTCTTCAGCATCTCATGAAGGCTGAGTGTCTTGGAACTACCTACGAATTCCTCTACCCTCTTCTTGTCTATCTTCTTGCCAACAACTGCAAGACTCTGTAGCGTGTTTACGCAGCTCCTCAGGTCACCCTCACTTTCTTCGTAAATTGCGTCAAGCCCCTCTCCATCTGCTACTATTGATTCGCTTTTCGCAATGAATCCCAGCCTCCCGACGACATCCTGTTTCGAAATCCGCGAAAATCTGAAAACCACACATCTACTCTGGACTGGCTCGATTATTCTGTTGGAATAGTTGCATATGAGGATGAACCTGCAGATGGACGAGTATATCTCCATCGTCCTCCGGAGGGCCTGCTGGGCCTCAGTTGACATATTGTCAGCTTCGTCGAGTACGAGAATTTTGAATGGCAGTCCGCCGAAACCCATAGACCGTGCGTAGTCCTTGACGGTCTCTCGCACATTCTTAATGCTGTTATCCATGCTCGCATTCATTTCTAGGTAGTTGGCTCTGAAGTGTTCGCCCAGAATCTCTTTGGCCAAAGCCAGTGCTGCAGTCGTCTTGCCTACTCCGGGCGGACCAGCAAAAAGGCAATGAGGCATGTTCTTCGTGCGAGCGAACTGCTTCAACCTGAGTATGATTGCGTCGTTACCCACAATGTCGTCCAGTTTCGCTGGGCGGTACTTCTCGGTCCAGATCAGTTCCTCTTCACTGCTCATTATATAGCACGCTATCTTGGCCTCTGGCTTCAGCTGGTCAAATAAGTATTATGCGAGGAAGGTACTCTTGCACAGCGCCCTAGATAGAAATTCTCAGAGGGTACGAAAGAAAGACTTAATCGAAGCGGTGAACACAAGGTCGTCCGAAGATGGATTATCGCGTTGCCCACAGGTTCTTGTCTTCCGTGCAAGAAGATAAGCTAATTCCAGTAAAATTCACTAAGACTTGCTACGGTCTTTCGGAATTCATGCATTCGCTTCCTGAACCGGTGGACCAAGACTTTGAGGCGCTTGTCCCTAGGTGGCTGGCGCGCAGGCTAGTAGCAAAAGGCTATGCGGTGTATTCAGCGACTCAGGTGGCTCTCAAAGCAAAGTTGTCCACGGCAATCTATCGCGAGGAGCAATCGAATGCCCTCCAGAAACTAGATGAGAGTTTCTATGCAGAATTGGGGGCGACTATAGAGGAGCTCAGCGACGCCGAAGACCCCAGCCTTTCTGCAGTCCAGTCGAAGCTCCAGGATTACCTTCGCATGCGAGCTAAAAAAATCAGGCGGCTCGCGGAAACAAAGCAACATGTTGACTTCTTGGATTCTCTTGCGCTTGAGGAAAGGTGTTGGTTTGCAGATTATCGCAGGCTGTTTCAGGAATGGGTAGATGGGGGTTGGTTCACAGAACAAAGCGGCTTCGGTGCTCGCCTATGGTTGAAAGGCTGAATCTGGCCCAGATTGAGCTCGACCAGCGAGTTCGCGATGAGCTGCAATCTCGCGGTCTGAGCGAACTCTGGCCGGCTCAGAGTTCTGCATTGCTCGAAGGGCTGCTAGACGGTCGTTCGCTTGTTGTGAGTGCGCCGACTTCTTCCGGAAAGACACTTATCGCTGAGATCCTTATGACAAGCAGGCTACTCAAAGAGGGTGGCAAGGCAGTCTACCTTGTGCCGCTAAGGGCGCTTGCGTCGCAGAAACTCGATGAGTTGAGGCGTTGGGAAACTGTCGGGCTTAAGATTGCTTCCTCGACGGGCGACTTTGACCGCTACGATAGGTGGCTTTCGGACTACGACATAATAATCATGACCTACGAAAAATGCGATGCGCTCCTAAGGAGACGCGACCAGATTGGCTGGCTCCGCGATATTCAGGTGGTAATAGCTGACGAAATTCATTTGGTGGGCGACCCTGGCCGTGGACCAAACCTTGAAGTGGTACTGACTCGATTCAAACTGATAAATCCCGAAATCCAGTTTCTTGCGCTCAGTGCAACAATCAGTAACGCCGATGACCTTGCCGAGTGGCTCGGGGCGAAGCTAGTTAAAAGCGACTGGAGACCAGTGCCGCTGCTTCAGGGTGTGTTCTACGACGGAGCAA
>JAJYZJ010000039.1 GCA_021800035.1 archaeon | reverse complement strand
GTTTGGATTCTAGAGGCTCAATTCTGGCGCCCGCAAGCAGGTCCTCCACTTTCTGGTGGGAGAGCTTGCCGTAATCCTTGAAGCTCCTGACACTGAAGTAGACATCACCCTCTACGATATAGGCATGGCCGCCCTCTATGAGTCGCTTTATGAATGATATTATTTCGCTCATGTGTTCGGTTACGCGAGGGTAGTGGTTCGCACGCCTTACATTTAGTTTGTCCAGAACTTCAAAATATTCCTGAATATTCTTTTCTGCAACCTCGCTCGGTTGTATCTCCATCTCCTTTGCTCGGGCAATTATCTTATCATCGATATCAGTAAAGTTCTGCACGTGGATAACCCGTAGATTGTTTCTTTCTAACAGCCTGCGAAGCACGTCAAATACTGCAAATACTCTGGCATGCCCAACGTGGACGTGGCTCTGTGGTGTCATCCCGCAGACATAAATGCGGACGAGTTCATCCGACGAAGGTACGAAATTGGCTGGAGCCCTTGTCAAAGTATTATAAATTCTCGTTCTGGTTCGAGTTTGTTCGTCCGAGACTTTTATAGAGGTGGCGATTGGACGTGGAACTACTTCAAAAATTTTCCGGACTGATCTGATGCGCAGCAATCAAGGATGCGCCGGCTTCGAATCTCTGGGGGGAGAGATCGCCTGTGGCAGTGAGGAAGAATGCGGCCAAAAGCAATGCCTAAAACCGCCCCAACGATATAAAGACACAATGCAGCTGAATAGGCAGCTGACCGTAAAAGGAATACAGGGTCAGGTGTATGATTATCTCCGCAAGTATTTCCCAAAGCTTGGATATAGCGCAGTTGATGCTCGACCTGATTTCTTTGTGATGTTCAAGAAGAAGCTCTCTGAAGGAGTTGAGGGAAGGTGGGAGCTCTGGCTTACGATATCGATTATTGGGGAATCCTACGTGAACGTTTTTTTGGATTACCAGACTCGGATAGCAGAAAATGATGACGGTGCCGCTTGGGTGGACGAAAAGTCACTCGTACGGCTCATCGACAGGGAATATCACGCTCTTTGGGAAAACCTGAACGCACTCTCTGCTTCCGCGTAGTTTTACGGATCACTTGCACTTAGCTCTCTGATTTCCGGGCTAGCCGAGCTCACTTGTTCATAAGAGAAACGAGCACCGAGCCATACTCCTTTGTGCCCAGCGGCGTTACCCCGAAGTACCTCGCGAGATCTTGCGTGACCCGCTTTGACGCAATACTTTTTTCAACTGCGTCCTCGATTATTTGGGCGGCTTCCATCCAGCCCATGAACCTCAACATCATCTGCGCTCCGCGAATGACCCCGAGAGGGTTTGCCACGTTCTTGCCAGCATATTTTGGCGCAGTGCCGTGAACAGCCTCGAACATACCACCCGAGTCTCCGATATTTGCTCCACCCAGAACTCCGATATCTCCAATGAGAGCACCTGCAGCGTCTGAAATATAGTCTCCGTTAAGATTTGGCGCAAGGATTACATCGTAACTATCCGGCCGGGTTATGATCTGTTGAAACATGTTGTCCGCAATCCTGTCGTTGAGCAGCAGTTTTCCCGGGGGAACGGGTCCACCTTTCAGATCGCTCTCGAAAACGAATTGGTTTGGGAATTCATTTCTTGCGACCTCGTAAGCCCAGACTCTAAACGCCCCCTCCGTGTATTTCATTATATTGCCCTTGTGCATGATAGTGACGACCCTTCGCGAGTTATCCATGGCATATTTGTAGGCAAGACGAGCGACCCTCTGAGTTTTCGACTTTCCCATAGGCTTTATTCCGATTCCTGAATCGTTTTCTATTTCAACTTTGAACTTGTTGCTAAGGAAACTTCTGAGCTCTCTAGCCTCCTTCGAGTCGCTCTCCCACTCTATTCCGCGATAAAGGTCGTCGGTGTTTTCCCTGACAATTATGAGGTCTACCTTCTCTGGCCGTTTGAGTGGCGACTCGAGACCTGGCATGAACTTCACTGGGCGTATGTTTGCATAGAGGTCAAGCAGCATTCTAATCTGAACGTTTAGCGACCGGAATCCTTCGCCCACTGGAGTTTCTAGAGGCCCCTTGAGAAGAATCTTGTACTTGAGAATTGCCGCTTCAGTCTCCTTCGGCAACCTAGAACCTGTGTCGATTTCTGCCTGCTGACCTGCAGACAAACGCATCCACGAAATTTGTCTGCTTCCGTTATAGGCGGCGCGAACGGAGGCGTCGACTACCTCACGGGTGACCTGCACAATTTCAGGACCTATCCCATCGCCCTCTATGTAGAGAACTATTGGCGTCGATGGCGTCGTGCATTTTCCATTTTCGACCGTAATCGGATGACCGCCTGCAGCTGGCTGGGTAACCATTGTAGCTCGTTTTTCACCCTCCCTCGGCTAAATAAGGATGGCTCAATTCATGATTTCTGCGACATTTTTGGTCATGCTGACTGCAGGGCCGAATAGATTTCGTCTACTCGGCTGGCGAGAACTTTCCAGTCATAAGAAGAACCACGCTTGATGCAGTTTTCGGTGAACGCCTCTTTCGAAAGGTCCCCAGATGCGAACCTTTCAACATGGGCAGCGAGTGAAGGGAGATCTCCCTGCTTTACAATGAGCCCCGTTACCTTGTCAACTATTACCTCAGGGAGTGAGCCCGAATCATATGCCAGGCATGGGGTGCCACATGCAGCTGCTTCTACGGCCGCAAGTCCGAAGCCTTCGCTCATGCTCGGGAGGACCAAGAGATCCATGTCGCTATAGGCTCGGGCGAGAACAGTATCAGGCGGATTAAGGATGAACGCCACCTTGCTAAGAAGGCCGTCTCTCGACGCGTACTTTCGAATCAGGTGAGCGGCGGAGGCCTGACCGCTCGAAACGACAGTCTCGCTCGAGCCCAAATATACCAGTCTGGCATCATAGCGTCGCAGCGAAGGCGCGCTCGCGATGTACGCGTCAAGAGCGCCTTTGCCGATTGCAATTCGGCCAACGAATCCAATAATCTTGGATTTGTCGCTTGCGCATACTCTACGCCTGAGCTCACCACTTGGTTGCGGCCTGAATACCTGTGTATCCACCCCGTTGGGAACTGTCCATATACGTTTCCTTCTCGAGAGAATTCCGCGAAGCTTTCTACTAGTAGATTCGCTGGGTACCAAATAGCTTTCGAAACCATCAACAGTGATTCGTTCCAGTGTGGGTGTCATCATTCCCACGCCGAAGCCAAAATAGAGCTCCGAATTCAATCCATATACGTCGTGAATATGACGCAGAACTGGGGCCGTCCGCCAGTTTTTGAAACTTTTGGCGCAGAGGTAGCTGTTAAGATGGACCACATTTGGCCTGAAACAGGTTGCGTAGTGGCTGGCAAGAATCGGGAAAGTGAGGCGTGGGAGCTTGGTATAACTCACTCCTTCGTACTCGAAGGTCTCTGTCCCTAGCTTCCCAATTTGCTGGTGCTGAGAAAACACATGCACGCGGTGGCCGTTCTTTGTCTGTTCTTTGGCAAGCTCATGGACGACTCGCTCCACGCCGCCCATTGTCGGGTATGAATTGTCCGAGATGTGAATTATTCTCAATCAGTTTAGCCGCCAGAGCGCCGCAATCCCTACCCTCTACCGCCTGTTTGGATGTACCTGTTGCGCGATCAGTCCTCGTCTCAGATTACTCATAAACCTATCTTATCAAACTCCATTCGAAGTGGAGGAAGCAGGCGCGCGGCTCTATGACCAGATTTTCGGATAACGAAGACCATGCTCCAGTTAACGCTTTAATATCACCGTTTCATCCATTTCTCCGGTGGATACCCTACGGAGGAAGAGTCGCAACACTTTGTGGCCATACCGTATAGCAAGCGGCAGAAGAGGACGCTGCGTCGGACTCTCAAAGGCTCCAAGTACGAGGTAAAAGTTGTGGAGAGAGATACTCTTGAAGCGAAGCTATACCTACAGGACCATAAGTCTGCGACAGTTTCAAGGTCTTCCAGAAAGACGACTGCAAAAAAGCACTGACTTCAAACCCTGCCGGATATGGATTCCGCAACAATTATTTTCATGTCCGGCGCAAACACAGCCGAATGACTGAAAACATCCAGCTCAGCCCGCAGGTCGTAAACAGGCTCAGGGCCGTCGCAGACGGTATGGCCGTTGAGCGAGGACGCACCCCCACAATCGAGGAGGTGATAGTGGCCCTTCTTGAGGTATATTCCAAGGGCAATGTCGCCGACCCTGCAAGAATCGACATGTTGATCGATGTGTGGGATAAACTCACCAAGCTAGAAGCGAGAGTGAGCGAAATTGAACACGCTCGTGGAATCGGCGCTTCATCCAGCCGCACGTCACAACCACAATATCCGAGTGCTGCTGCTGGATCGAGCACTCAGCCAGTACCTGCAAGCTCAAGGGTTCATTCTCAGCTTCCATCAGCCGAGGCTCCTCTGCCCAAGTCCGTGGTCGCGGTTCCACGGGCTGGCGTCGTGAGCCCTTCTAGTTCTCCGGTGCCGGCGGCAGCAGGTGCGCCAAGGGTACAGCTTCAACCAAAGAGCGACTCGAAGGAGCAGTCTCCTACAGGGGACAAGTTTTTGGAGTTCATGCAGTCTGTAGTAGTATACCCAATGGAAAAGATAAGAAAGCCGAGGGAACAGATAAATGCGGAGATAAAAGCCGGAACTTTTGAGGTTATGGAGGTTGGCGGTTCCGAACTCTTGATTTACAAGCCGGCCTTGCAGGAGTTCAGTAAAAAACTTCCGTTACCTATCGCAGATAAAGCGAAGCTAACCCAAAAGGAAAGGAAGTTGCTTGAGACGCTTTCGACCGCGGGCTTAATTTTCGAGGACTCTTCAAAAGGCCAAATCAGAGAAGTTTAACCAGCCTCGGCTCTTCGTCTCGATGTGCGCTTTAATGGTCATAAAGCGCGCAGAGATCGAAAAGAATGAAAAGAGAGTAGAAGGTGCCTTAGGCCCTCATTTTCCTAGGACGATTTCTACCGTGGAAACATTCTTAGTCTGGTTATCGATTGTCAACGCCTCAGAGCCGATGTCTATACGTTTTACTTTGACATCTCGAAGGAATCTGTTTCTGAGGATTTCCGCAGTGTCCACTGCTCTCGTGATGGCTTTGCCTCTCGCCTTCAGGATCACCTCGGCAGACCCCTGGTTAAATTGAACGAGGCTCGCGGTCACGTAATTCATAACCGGCTTTTGGCCGATGAGTACGACGTTTTCCGCGCTTTTGGAAGTCTTTCTTTCTTCGGTAGACATTGCTGTTTCGGGGAAGATTCGTCCCTAATACTATTAAGCGTTGTGCGAGTTTGGCCTAGGCTTCGGCAGAACAAATTTAGGCATGGCCTTAGCTACCTTCGATTTCCTTGTGGGGGCGTTTGTCAAGCGCAGTAGTAACTTGTCACTTTCGCTTTAGAAGATGTGCTAGTGGGGCAAGGTATTGCTACGTGTCACCCTGAATTTTGTCCCGAGCTCCTGAGGAGTTAGGGTTGTGTGTACCGCTTGCAAGTCTCTATTTCTCACGTGTAAGAAACCCTTCCATCTACTATTCAGGGTATGGGGATGCGAGCTGAACGCTTGAATACCTGAGGCCCGGGGTGTACCGCAATGCCTGTATGCTGATTGGGAATTTACGCGCGGATGGGCAATAACTCCTTCCCGTCGGTAAACGTCGCCCGGGCCGGGTATTGTGGTCTGGTCACCATGTCAATATGCGTCAGCCGCGAGATGGTGCAACGGCACTTACCATTAACTCACAGGAGCATATCCTCCTGCGTTAACACGTGGGTAATGCAGCAATCAGCCAATCTGCCGTTCTCGCCAGAAATCTGATTCAGGTCACACATACGAGATTAGTGCACAAAGACACCTTATGAGGCAAGAAGCAATCACTCGTCATTTTCGGGTCCGGACGATTCCGCAGGTTATAGATTCTGCCAAAAACTGCGAAGCCATACGCTAACGCTCGAACTTTGGCCGGTCTAGGCGGTAACCGACGTGGCGGGGAGTCTACTTCGGTACTCGCGCGCCTGCTAAGGCGTTAACCAAAAACCAGATTGCTGCGGCAATCGTCAAAACGAGCGCTAGCACGAGTAGTAAAGCAGAGCCGGGGCCAGAACCAATTATGATAGGTATCGGTCCAATGAGTATAACGATTCCAGCACTGCTCCCCGTCTCCACCCCCTTACCAGCAAGGATTCCTGCAAACACCAGAATCACACCGAGAAAAACCAGTAGAGCGCCACCTCTTGAGAGCACCTAGAGCACCCCGCTAGAGATTAGGAATGTAGCGAAAAGGAGTGCGGAAATTATTAGGGCCACCAAGAGCATCCACCTGGCGAGGCGCCTGTTAGAGCCGAATACGATGGGCACAGGACCTATGAAAATAACGCCTCCGGCTTCATTATGAGACTCGTTCGACTCATTCTCGGGCCCGGACTGGTTAGTGAGCGCCTTTGCCACTAGGACGGCGAGTCCAACGGCGATCAGAGCCGCCCCGGCTTCCACTAACACAGTAATCACGCCAGGCCCACTACCTAGCAGGGAGTGCCTTCGCAGGAAGGCGGAGCCTCGCTTCAATAGCTTTCGCAAGTACTCCAGCGTAACTACTCCTTGACGCATCGGTATACACCTGACGCGGTCTTGCCTCTTCTACGTAGTTTATGAGCTGGTTAAAGTCGGCATGGTCGCTCAGCCTGACCATAAACCCGCCATCGATTTTTGATACTACTTCCGGAGCCCATCCCGAGAGAATTATCCTTTGGTGTCTAAGGCGTTCACGCTGCCTGCCGAACGCCCTGAACATAACGGCACGGTCACCTTTTTGAAGAGTCATAATCTCTTGGTCGGAGAGGCAGGAGTATTTCGGGAGCTTCACACCATGCTTGGCGTAAATCTTCGCAATTTTCAGACAAGATTGGTCAAGGAAGAATTCAGCTTCCACGATATTGCTCAGGATTTGTAACGCTTCCTGAACTTTGGCCGCGTAGGCGTACACCGCAAGAGGACCTTCCCTCAGACACTTTTCCACTGTCTCGATGAAAGCCACTTCCCCGTCTCCTGCCTGCCTTTGATAGATTGGTGCACCGTATGTCGCCTCTATTACAAGAGAATCAGAGGAAACTATTGCCGTTCCAGGTTGCTTAAAGTCCCCAGTATAAGCCAACGTGCCTTCTTTTGATTCAACGAGTAGCTGTGCCGAACCAAGGATATGGTTCGCGGGGTAAAGCTCGACTGATTCTCCCTCGAACTCTCGAGGCTTGCGGTACTCGAGGATTGCTGCGTCCGGAGGTTGGTGATGAAGCAGCTCTGTGGCGAGTTCGAGGGTTGGCGCGGTGCATACAACAGTTTGTTTTTGAATAGCCTTCTTTTTGAGCCCTCCTATGTGGTCAGTGTGTGCGTGGCTCACGAACTGTATTTTCCGCTCGGAGGGGCCGTCTGCAGAAATCGAACGTCCTATCAAAATTGTCCCACTGTGTGATATGTCCACCCGCATCCTCCCAAGCACCGCTCTCCTGACTGCCGAGACAGAAAAGCGGCTCCCTTATAAATAGACAAGCCGAGAGGTGGCCAATAGCGACGCCCGACATTACCATGTCCCACCTCGGCCAAGAGTATTTGGTGTTAGCAAGATGGAGAAGGCTCAATCCAGAACAAACTTTCTTTGCTCGAACGCTGGGAGAAGGTCGAGAACGTCACGCATAAGTAAGGGCCTTTCTGTTGGTTGTTGCGGATGCTGAGCATCGAAATACGCCCCGTGGAACCTCCCGAACTAGATGACGTAATCCGGCTGAATAGGGTGACACTTCCCGAGAACTATCCCCCGCAATTTTTTCAGGAAATAATGTCGCAGTATCCAAAGGCCTTCCTAGTGGCAAAATCTGGGTCTTTCACTGTGGGTTACGTAATGATGCGAATTGAAAAGTCCCTTTCTCTGCTCCGGTGGGTCAACAGGGCTCACGTGATATCTGTAGCCGTTCACAAATCTTTCAGAAGGCAGGGAATCGGCAGGAGACTCTTGGCGATTGCTGCCGAAAGATGTAGCGAGGAGTATGGCGCTGTTGAAGTCTATTTAGAGGTCAGGGTAAGCAACAATGAGGCAGTTGGACTTTACCGTAGCATGGGTTTCGTTATCAAAGACGTTAATCAGGGCTACTATTCTGATGGCGAGGATGCCTACGTAATGCAGGCGCCGTTGCCATTGCCCATGGTCAGACGTTAAATTGATGGGTCGCACGAATGCGCAGCACGATCGTGTAAACCTTCATTTTGGTGAAATGAGGCCACCAAATAGAATTTAAATATCGCCAAAGCCGCTTCAAGACGAAAGGTGCTATTGATATGACTTTGGCCACTACAAGCCAGGGCATTCCTGTCCTGATTCTGAAGGAAGGGTCTAAGCGAACAACGGGCCGAGAGGCTCTAAGGCAGAACATTCTGGCGGCGTCGGCAGTGTCCGAAGTTCTCCGTAGCTCCCTAGGGCCACGCGGGCTGGATAAGATGCTGATAGACAGCTTCGGAGATGTCACCATCACAAACGACGGAGCCACCATAGTGAAGGATATGGAGGTGGAGCAGCCTGCAGCCAAAATGCTTGTTGAGGTCTCAAAGGCCCAAGACGCTGAAGTAGGCGATGGGACAACTTCGGCCGTGGTTCTTGCTGGAGAACTTCTCAACAAAGCGAATGTGTTACTCGAGGATAACGTACATCCCTCCATAATTATTGACGGTTACAAAAAGGCCTATGACAAGGCAGAGGAGTTGCTCGCGGCCTCAGCGAAGAAGTTGACACTGTCGGACACCACCGAACTCAAAGAGATTGCAAAGACTTCGCTTGCGAGCAAAATTGTTTCCGCGGGCGGGACGCTAGACAACTTGGCAGAAATCTCTGTCAAGGCCATAAAGCAAGTGCAAGAGGGCACCGATGGGGACATCAAAATCGACCTAGACAATGTCAAGATCGAAAAAAGGAAGGGGGAGAGCATGCTTGAAGCACTTCTCATTATGGGCATTGTTATCGACAAGGAAGTGGTTCACCCTGGAATGCCCAAGCGAGTGGAGAAGGCGAGGATTGCTCTTCTGGATTCGCCTCTTGAAATAGAAAAGACCGAAATGACAGCAAAGATCCAGATCACTTCTCCTGAGCAAATGCGGGCCTTCCTAGACCAAGAGACTACCATCCTTAGGGGAATGGTAGAGAAGCTAAAGTCCGTCAACGCAAACGTGGTGATATGCCAAAAGGGGATCGACGATGTTGCCCAGAGCTTCTTAGCAAAGAGCGGCATCCTAGCAGCTAGGCGCGCCAAGAGAAGTGACATGGAAAAGCTTGGAAGAGCGACAGGCGCAAGGATGGTTACTTCTATTGACGATCTCTCTGCAGATGACCTAGGCAGCGCACAGCTCGTCGAAGAACGCCGGATTGCGAATGAGAAAATGCTCTTTATCGAGGGCTGCAAGAATCCCCGAGCAGTCACAATACTGGTGCGCGGCTCTAGTGAGATGGTGCTCGACGAAATCGAGAGAAGCCTACACGACAGCCTGAGCGTAGTCAGGAACGTGGTGCTCGACCCCAGGGTGGTTGCAGGAGGTGGTGCACCTGAAGCCTATTTGGCCGTCAAACTGAGGGAATACGCAAACTCTGTTGGTGGCAAGGAGCAACTTGCGGTGCAGCAGTTCGCGGACGCTCTCCTCGTAATACCGTCAATCCTTGCGGAAACTGCAGGACTCGACCCTATAGAGACATTGGCGCAGCTCAAGGCTAAGCATGAGGCTGGTAGCTCTACCTTTGGGGTCGACGCGATGGGTGGCCAGGTAAGGGACATGTACAGGCTGGGCATAATCGACCCGCTGCGCGTAAAACAGCAGATTCTGAAATCTGCGACAGAGGCCTCACTACTTATCCTGAAGATTGACGACGTGATTGCGGCTGCGGCACCCAAGGCCGGAAAGGGCCCAGGAGGACCTGGCGGCGGGATGGGCGGCCCTGAGGGAATGCCCGACGGAGGAATGGGCGGTTACGACTAGGAACCCGGCCGCGACTACGAAGAATGTTCCCGTAGGGCCAGCTTGGCTCACCAGATTCGAAAAGGCAAGAATAATTGGAGGAAGGGCGCTTCAACTCTCGATGGGCGCGCCTCCACTTATTCCTATTTCTGAAATCAAGAACGCGGACAATCTTTCAGTTGCTACACTGGAACTTGAGCGCAAACTTCTGCCGTTGACAGTGGTCAGGAGAACTCCGCGCGGCGAAGAATTCAGGATTCCTCTAAAGTCCCTGCTTTAATTTTTTGTCAATTCTAGGCAGTTTTTCCTTTTAGGTTCAGGACTCCCAAGTCAGCCAGCTTTGCATAAATCTTGTCCACCGCAGCTTTAACTGCTTCTTCCTTCTTAGCTCCCGTGCACACCATCTTCCCGCTGCTAAAGATAAGTAGTACCACTTTTGGCTCAGCCATTCGGTAAATCAGTCCCGGAAACTGCTCTGGCTCGTAGAGCACGTTGTCTAGGAGTAGAGCGAGGCTTTCTAGGTTGATTTCTGCGTAGAGGTTAGCAGATGCAACTACGTTCTGGATCTGATACTCCGGTTTTCCATCTTTGATTATTCCTTTGTTCTGAAGAGCCGAGACAATCTGCTTTACCGTCTTTTTGACGTCTTCCTCGCTCTTAGCTCCCGTGCACACCATCTTCCCGCTGCTAAAGATGAGCGTGGCAGTCTTCGGACGTGAGAGTCGGTATACCAGCCCAGGGAATTGCTCGGGCTCGTACTCCACAGTCGAAATCATCTCAGCGGTTTTTGAAAGGTTGATGGGCTGGCCCAGCGCCACCGAGGCCACAACGTTTTCAATTCTGACTGAAGGCTTCGGCACGGAATGCTTTTGAACTCGGGGTATTTAAAGGCACTTTAGAGACGCTCCTTTTGGACGCGCTCCCGCTGAGCCGTCTTGCTATTACTGAAGCACGATTTGCGGCAGCACCGACGATAAGGTGACAATCTTACCAGAAGGCGGGATAAGGCATGGAGATTGAAGCCCACGGCCCGCCTAATTGATAATGCTCCTTACACAAGGAGGTCAGTGGGAGAATCCCTGCGCGACCCCGTCGCCGCTATCTAAATTGTCTCGATATCAGATTGGTTGGTTTCGCTCTTGGACCGATTTCATCTGAGGGGGCGTCAACTTGCTGCTTCCTGCTCGAGAATAAGTCATAGACGATTGCGAGAATGAGGAGGAGCACAACTGACGCAAATCCAAAGGGATCTTTCAGGAACATTACCGCCCAACCGACTAGCGGAACTACAAACACCACCCTACCCAGCACATCCGATGGAGGAGTCCCAGTAATAGGTTCGTAACCGAAGATGTTGTCCGCAACCTGATTATTGTCCCCCTTTGTGACAAACCCGATAATCTGACCGCTGGAATTTCTGTTGATTGATATTACGCGGTGCACTATTCTGCAGTCGGATAATGCTGCATCCGTTGAGCAGTATACTATTATATTCCCGACATGGATTGCGGAACTTTTTACTCCTTGGACTATCAGAAGGTCTCCTTTTTTGATGTCAGGAGTCATACTACCGCTAGTGACTGCAGCGAATGGGATCGGCGAATTCAGGAAATATATAAGTATGCCAAATCCCCCGACGACGAGAACAACGATGATGGTCATGGCGAGGGTCTCGCTCTTGAGGTTCATTGTGCAACAGAAATTCGGATTCGCTCGATGGTTAAAAGTTCAGTCATGATTTGCATTTGCCAATCAACTCGCAACCGAAAAATCAAAGCCCTGCATAGGGTAACGCGAAGATGAATTTGGCCCTACAGATGGTTTAGTGGGCTAGGCTCTTAGCTCGCGAGAGTAGGTTTGCTCTTTGCCCATTGGTCGAAAATATCGGAGAAGTAGAAAGCCCGCACGCTTTGCTCCTGAGAGAACGTCACGCAAGCCTAGCTCTAACGCGCGCAATCCCATAGAATCGGAGTTCCTGCGAAGCCCTTTCGCGTAGCCATACTTCAAGACACGTGCTAAGGCCGTGCGCAGTATCAATTGAGCCGTTTGATTGGGAGAACTTGCGGAAAGGCTCTTATTTGTCACACGTAGAGTCGTTCAACGTATGGAAGAACTCCGGGTTGGCGTAGCGGGGGTTGGCTTCTGGGGACGAAACCACGCTAGAGTTTATTCGGCTCTGGAGGGGGTAAAACTAGTGGCCGTGTGTGATTCGTCCGCCGTTACGGCCTCTCGGGTAGCTAATACATATCATTGCAGGGCATATACGGACCTTGCCGATATGCTGCGTAAGGAGAAGCTGGATATCGCAAGCATTTGCACGCCAAGTTCTACCCACGCCCAGGTTGCGACTGAGCTGGTTCGAGCAGGAGTCAACTGCCTGGTGGAGAAACCCTTTACCGCCACCATTGAAGAGGGGAAAAGGTTAATCGACGATATCAAGAAGTCTGGCGTTTACGTCACAGTCGGCTTCATAGAAAGGTTCAACCCCGTCGTTCAGACAATGAAACGCTGGATAGACGAGGGAAGACTTGGCAAGGTTACACTATTTTATTCCAAGCGGGTAAGCAACTGGCCAGACAGGATCGGCGATGTTGGAGTAGTCAAGGACCTATCCATTCATGATCTGGATTTGGCTCGCTATCTGCTTGGCTCCGAACCCGTGCAGGTTTATTCCCTGATGGGACGGGCGAAGAGCAAAACGCACGAGGATTTTGCTAATATAATGTTGAATTTTGGCTCCTCCTCGGCGTTTGTGGAATCCAACTGGCTTACTCCCTACAAGGAAAGGCAAATGGTGGTCACGGGTTCCAAAGCGACTGGCACGGCAAACTATCTCACGCAGCAGGCGACGATTTATGATGCCGAGGGTGCATTCAGTCCTCTGTTCAAGTCCAGAGAACCTCTCGAGGCAGAGCTCTCTAGTTTCGTTGAGCGGGTCCGTAGTGGTAGGGAGGCTCAACCGTCGGCAGAAGACGGTATCAAGGCTCTCACACTCGCCGAAGCGGCAATAGACTCAGCGAAAAATGGTCAACCGGTAGACCTCTCCCGTTAAAGCTTGGGATTCACGGTATCATATGTCTGCTAGGGCTCGGGTGTGCACGCTTAAATCATTGCCGATTCCAAGTCAGTTTGATACACCATGCCGGTAGGCGCGCTTGGCAGAGTGGCAGTCCATGGCCTTAGGACTGGATCGAGTTTCACTGACGAGGTGGTTAGGTTTGCCTCCTCAAGCAACATAGATTACGCACTTATTTCTGCAATAGGTTCCTTCAGCGAAGTTACACTTGGCTACTATGTCGGAAATCTGCACAGTTACACTGAAAAACTGATATCAGACCACGTGGAGCTCGTATCCTGTCTCGGTTCGCTGGCGAAAGACGAGGCTGGAAATGTCATAGTGCACACCCATGCCTCGGTTTCTGACAAGAATGGGAATGTGTATGCGGGGCATGTTCTCAGGGCCAAAGTGGGTTATCTGGTCGAGCTTTATATCAACGAGATTGCCGGGACCGAAATAACCAAGTTTCGCGACGAGAATAGTGGTCTAATGCTGATAAGAGACGAGCCGCAAACTATCAGCCTTGAAAAAAGCTAGTTCTGCCGATGAACGCTTACCTACCGATTGAAAGCCTCGCCCCAAGGGGTTCGTCGAGACCTTTCTTAGCGAGCGCCATCCTTACCTTTGCAATATCATAGCTCACCCTTACATGGGAAATGAGGTCCTTTTCACTATCAAATAAAAGCGCGCTCGCCCTAGGGTCTCCATCCCTTGGCTGACCAACACTGCCAGGGTTTGCCACGGTTGTACTCCCCACACGAGCGCTGAATGGGATGTGGGTGTGGCCCATAAAGAAATAGTTGACACTAGGAAATGTGATATCTCTTACAAGCTTGGGATAAACATACTCAAACAAAGGGTCTCGGGGAGAGCCGTGACACATTCCGACAGTCTTTGTGCCGATTTCGACTGTCATGCTCTTTGGAAGGCTCCTGAGAAACTCAATAGAAACTGGGCTCAGAGTTGCTCTTGTGCGCTGCACTGCCTCAGCGGCCACGGGATTAAAGTATGAGGCGTCACCCGTAATCGAAGCATAATCGTGGTTCCCTAGCACGCAAGTGGCACCTAGAGACCTGAGACAATCTATTACTTCGTTTGGCCAAAGATAATATCCTACTATATCGCCGCAGGCCAGCACGCAATCAAACTCCGTAGCCTCGATTACTGATTCGAGCGCGACTATGTTTGAGTGAATGTCAGAAATCACTAGAGCACGCACTCTGATGTCCCAACCGCGTGTCCTCTATCTTCTTCTTAAATGCGTCCGCTGGCGAATGAAGGCCCTACCGCAAAGGCTCAAATTCGGCCGGGAATAGTATAGAATGTCTGTGATGGAGGTTCATGGAACAGCGGGCGTAGACATGCATGCCGTGACTGTGAAGCTGGGTTCCAGAACCATACTCAGGTCAGTAAGTCACTCGTTCACTGCTTCTTCGGTTACTGCAATTCTTGGGCCGAATGGGGCTGGTAAGACTACACTTCTCAGGACTGTGATGGGGCTGATACATCCTGTGGCCGGACGAGTCACCGTTGGAGGACATGTGGCCGGCAGTTCCGCCTCTAAGAGGCTTGTTGGTTATCTGCCAGAGCGGCCGGGTGTGTATGAGAGGCTCTCTGGTCGCCAGAACCTGGTCTTTCACGCGAAGATGCGAGGTTTGGACTCTTCCTTCTATTACAAAGAGGTGGACAAGCTTTTGAAACAGTTCGGCCTGAGTGACGTATCCGAAAATCAGGTCGCCACCTACTCCAAAGGAATGAAACAGAGACTGGCGCTCGCCAGAACCTTTATGGACTCCCCAAGAGTGGTTTTACTAGACGAGCCCACTTCGGGGCTAGACCCTGATGGTTCAGTCGAGGTAACAAGGCTGATTCAGGACAAAGCTAGGGAGGGCTGTACTATCCTTCTTAGTACCCATAATCCATATTTTGCGAGGCAGGTCTGTCAGGAACTCGTTCTCCTGAGACTTGGAGAACTTGTACGTGAGGGAAAGTTCGACAGTGTGCTCGCGCCCTACAGCAGATTGACCGTGCGTCTGCTCAAACCGGTGGAAGTTGCCACCCTTCCAGGGCTGCTTGACGGCTATACGCTGACCTTTGATCACGAAAGAGTCACGGACCACTTCATAATTGGGTTATCGTCGAAGGAGGAAGTTCCCGAGTTCATTAGAGTAGCTGTAAACGCAGGGTTGGACATCGTCGAGATTGAACCTGCCGAGCTGACCTATTTCACGGACCGCGATTCCCATAAGGGAGAGGAGAACGCCTGAGATCGCAGGTTGTAGCAATACTTGAAAAGGACTTACGAGAATATCTGACCAGCAAGGTTCTCATAATCGCAGTATTTATTCTGCCAATTTTGATCGCATTAATTATTCCAACCCTTATTCAGCTAGTTTTTTCGAACGTGCCTACCGCGATAAACCCACAGGTCACAAAATTTTTGCCCCCTGTGCTGAGGCAGGCACTGGTCACAATGGGCCCTCAGAAGGCGCTTTACTGGTATCTCTACAGCGTGATTACGCTGCCTATGTTCCTCCTTCTTCCGATTACGAGCGTAATAGTGCTGGCCTCGGATAGTTTCGCAGGTGAGAAGGAGAGACGTACCATGGAGAGCCTGTTATCTGAGCCTCTGTCAATGAGCGACCTATTCGTAGGCAAGGTTCTCGCCCCAGTGATAGTGGCGCTGGCTGTAACGTGGGTATCTGTGACCATATACTGGACGCTAGCGCTCCACTTTACGAGCGCACTTGGGCTCGACATTGGTCCCGGCGGGGTGTGGTATACTGCAATGCTAATCTTGGTGCCAGCTATAACACTGAGCAATGTGGCTCTTGTATCCTGGATTTCTTCTCTTTCGAAAGGGTTCAAAGAGTCTCAGCAAGTAAGTGGCGTCCTTATTCTGCCAGTTGCTGCGCTAGTGCTGACGTCAGCAACAGGTAATTTGGTGCCAACTGTTGGTCTAATCCTGGAGCTCTCGGCCGTTTACGCTGCTCTATTCGTGGTCGGAACTTTTATCTGGTCCAGACTGATAAAGCCCGGAAGGCTTATTGACTGAGTCTATGTCATGATGATTCAACAAGGCGCCAGCCTCTGCTTCGACGGGATTCATGAGCGAGATTGAAAGCCACAACTATCCGGTGGTCAAGTTACAAGCCCAGAACTATAACCGAAAGACATGTCTCAAACACACCTTCCAGCGACACATCTATTTCTGAAGTCACCTACTTATTGGAGGAGTTCATTCCGGGCGACTCAAAGTCGGTACTATTAATCTGTCCCACAGTTCTGCACGCACGAAAACTTGTTAGATTCTTTAGTGTTCATTTGGTTCGCGGGACGGTAACTGTTGTGCTTCAGGGCCAGACCGACTTTCGGGAGGAAGATTTATCCGCCGCCAGAAGGGCAAAAGTTAGACCCATCGTGGCAAATGTCAACGCATTGCCCTTTCGACCGAAGTCCGTCGAGCACGTTGTGTGGGTGGATTTGGATAGAAAGGCTCAAGAGTTTTCCAAATTCGACGATATTTCTGAGTTATACAGCAAAAGCACGGTAGCCGCGTTTGGGAGGAGAACTGGAATTCGGAGAACCAGCCTACGGCTCAATAGCCTTCGCCATAATGTGAGCGGATTTTGTGGGAGTTCGTGGTCAGTACTTCGGATTACTTGTGCGCAACAACGAAGGCGCCGGTAGAGGGAGCTCAGCAATGACTACCTCTGCGCTAGTTCTACTGTCGGGCGGACTGGACTCTGCCGTCTGTCTTTACTTTGCGACAGGAAAAGAGGACGGTATAGTCGCAATCAGTTTCGATTATTTCGAAAGAAGAGAAAGAGAGCGGAGTGCGGCGCGCAGGTTGGCGCAGCGTGCTAAAGTAGAATTAATCTCGTTGGACGTTAGCTTTATGAAGGAAGTTTCTGACGACCCACTTATACTGCGCGAAAGACCAGATGTGGAATCAGTCTACATGCCAGCCCGGAACATAATATTCTATGGTATCGCTAGCCACTTTGCAGAAAGAATGGGAGCGGCTAGGGTCTATGGCGGCCATACGTCGACTGACTCTGGATTCTTCAAGGACGCGTCAAAGGCCTTTTTTGAAGATTTCAATGCCCTGCTGCATGACTATACGGGCTCTACAGCTGTTAGCATAGTAACCCCGCTTATCGGCATGAACAAGGCGGAGGTAGTCTCGTTCGGGTCGAAACTCGGGGTGCCATATGAGCTTACATGGAGCTGCTATCAGGATGGACCGAATGCCTGCCGGAAATGTCGCGCGTGTCGAGAGAGGGCGCAGGCTTTCGCGAGCGCTGGACTGTCGGACCCAGTGTCGTAATCAACCATTCTTCCTGCGATGTTCGATTGTCGATAAAGGTCAAGGTGAGAAGTGTTAAGGGTTCTGCGGAAGCAACCTAGAACTGTAACGTTGGACGCTGGCGCATATTAATTTATTTTTAATCACCGAAGTATGAGCGACACATATATGCACCTAGGCGTCCAGCATTAACTATGGCTACTCCCAGCCAGGTTCGTGTGGGCAAGGCCACTGTCACAGTCATAAACCTGGGAGACCTTGAATTCAAACTGAGAGACATACTTGACCCGCGAAGCATTCCTGGAAGTGTGCCGCCGGAGTTACTCGATATACCCTTATCCTTTCCTAGTCAGGCTGTGCATATTAGGAGCGGGGATACCTCGATTGTGGTGGACCCGGGTGACTTTGCGTACTTCGCACAGTCTTCTCCGATGTATGTTCGTAAAGATTACGTGCCTGAGCCAACGCTAGTGGAGCAGCTCCGCCTAGCAGGCGTCGCAAGGCAAGAGGTAACTCATGTTCTGATAACTCATTTCCACCACGACCATCTCGTGGGAGTGACACTACCTCCTCGCGAAAAGGGCAGCATCACTTTCCCGAAGGCCCGGCATTACCTGGGAAAAGCCGACTGGGATTACTCTGAGGTTCAGGAGCCACTCCTCGACCCTTTATCAATCGAGAGCCTTACGATTGGAGCGGTAAGCAAGCTGGGCCTCCTCGAACTCGTGCAGAGTGAGCTCGAAATAACTCCTGGAGTAACGTTGATCCCAGCCCCAGGCGAAAGCCCCGGCCACCAGATAGTGAAAATTCAGTCTGAAGGAGAATCACTGTACTGTGTCGGAGACCTCTACCACCATGCAATTGAGGTGGAGAATCCTATGTGCATGTCCAGCTGGTGCGACCCAGTTCCACACATGGAAACTAAGAGTAGATTCGTTCAAATGGCTTTGAAAGAAAATGCGCTCATGCTTGCCGCCCATATGCCGATTGGTCGAGTAAATGGCGAGCCCAGTAGGCCGAAGTTTCTTCCCCAGCCAGAGCTACTGAAGGGTTTAGCGGGAATTCGGTAACGATGATTGGCGGCGTCACTTGTCAAGTAGAATTTTTCCAACCCTTGCGATTTCCTCTCGCACCGTTTTTGATATTCATCAAGCAATGCCGGCTGATGGTGGAATCGCCGCAAAGCGGGTTTGTTAAGTCGTAATTTCCACGTCGAATATGTCGTGAGCGTAGCTAAAAGTCTGGGACGCAGTGAGCGCGCCGGACAAACGTGAGATATAACTGAACCGTGCTATCTATCAGATTGCAGCTCCTTCATAGTCTTCATCAATTCCAGCAGAATGGAACTCCGAGGTGGGGCCTCGAACGTACCTTTGCAAACTGCGTCAATCGCGATTACGTAGCTATTCTGGCCCATCGCTTCAATCACTACCTTAACTGAATCTGGCTTAGTTACCCACTGATTCTTCCTTATTCGCTCCTCAACTTTGCCGATAACTAGCTCGGGGTCAAGAGATGATGGAACCTCGTACTTTGTTCTCACCACCCTTTCTTCTATCTCGTGTGAGACTATGGCGGCTTGGACCATAAGACTGTTTGGGATCTTCATAATTGTGCCTTCGTCAAGCGCTACCGTGGAGTATGCAAGTCCGATATCACTTACTTTCCCACTGTAACCAGGCATAAGGAAATCGTTTGAATAGAACTTTGGTGGATACGCTGGCGCAATCAGACCGAACTGCCATGTAAGGAACGTCACCCTGTCATCCACCTCATACGGCCTGGCTAGAATTATCATGACTCCGGCGATGATGTTCGAAAGGACGGTCTGCCCCGCAAGTCCAAGCACTAGCCCGGCGAAAGTGCCACCTGCTAATAGATCAGTTCCGCTCACCCCTGCCAATGCAAGAATAACCAGCGCGAGCAAAGTATAGGCGACAAACCTGAATACTACGAAAAGCATGCTCCCCCTTTTCTCTCCGAGCAGCCTCCGCGAAACTGAGCTCACCTCTCTTCCTACTAGTGTTATGATCGCGAGCCCTGCTGCCGTGGCAACGGCAAGCTTTACGATGACGGAAGAAGAAAGTGGAATTACATGCAGTACGTACAGGGTATAGTAGAGTCCGATACCAATTGCAATCAGGAGAATCAAGAAGCCTATCGAGTACTCCACTAACCTGCCGTATTTTCTCTCTCTCGATGTCATAGCACTTAACGATTTGTCCGCATTATTTATCTGTTGCATGAATTCTTTGAGCGACCGTGGCTTGCGGCGTATAGAATTCGCTTCAGAATCTGTTATGACTGGAGGCTTGCATTGCAAACGTTTTCTCAGTACCGCACGGGATTTGGAGACATGCGTAGGAATCCCACGAGTCGTATGGCCCTGTTAGCGCAAATGCACAAAATATCCATCGGTGTCGCCGCGCAGTCGTAATTGTATCTCGGTTGTGGCCTGCGTGGAATTCACGCATGTTGGGGTCGCTACCTCTCTAAGCCGTTTCTGGGCTGCGGGCTGGGACTGCACTTCTAGCGTGGGAGCAGGAGGTATACCTCATTCGGAAAAGTGAAGAGGTCACTGCGAACACTGACTGCGCGAGG
>JAJYZJ010000104.1 GCA_021800035.1 archaeon | reverse complement strand
GACCAGTCGCTCATGTTCTACAACGTGCTGAAAGACCTTGGAAAGGAGGCCTATCTTCTTGTGTTCAAGAAGGGCGCGCACGGCCACAGCCGCGAAGGGCTGCCCAGGCACAGAGCCAAGCGATACAGGATAATTCTCAACTATTTCGACCAGAAGCTGTTAAAGGCCAATCCTGGGTTCACACTGAATATCGAGAAGTCCGAGTTGGTGCAGGGCCACTGAACAACTCTTATCCGGAACTATTAGCAGCAGCTCGCCCAGGCGTCTGGGAGATTTGTCCGCAGTGCCGCTCACCCCCGGCTCGTTTTCCTGAAATGAGATATGCCTTAGCCCAAGGGACCGTTCGTTGGCTGCACTGGCGCGGAAGTGTTGGGAATCGCATATCAAGTGCAGTCCCCATATTTCGCTTACGTTCGCTGTTTCAGTGACAGAATAGGAACCAAGTTGACGATACTTTGACGGCCGAAAAACTGCTGTTGCTCTCTGACATCCATTATCCGACGGGAAGGAGCCGGGAAGTGTTTTCGATATTAAGAAAAGAGCGACCGGATATCGTTGCGCTCTTGGGGGACGTAGTCGCCGCTTCAAAGGAGGCCTTGGTGGACTACTACAGGTCATTCTTTGATAGTTACGCCTTTCCACTCGAGTCGACTGTACTCGTCTTGGGGGACAACGATTTTGGAACGTCCCCCGGATTCAGAAATTTTATCGATGGTCTCAATACACTTGCAACAAGTTACGTTTTCGTCCGGTATGGCAATCTCTTCTTGACCCACGGCAATATCGAAGGTAGAGGGGTATTGTCGCCATTTCTCGAGGGAGCTGGAGGTTACCTTGCCAAAATGCTGCGACCCATTGCGCCTAGCCTCCTTTCGAGCGCGGTCAGGCTGCGCTACTCGGTTCGAGACGGAGAATATTTGTTCCTCGGTCACATTCACTACCTCGGAAAGGTTAGCAGCACTAACTCAGTATTTTGTGGAACCTTTTCGACCGAAAAAATCGTTTATCCTCCAGAGCTTTCTCTGGGTTATGTCACGGCGGAACTCACGCGATCACGCGTGAGCGGCCCAGACGCTGTATTTCTCCATCACCTGACACCCGTTTTATAAAAAACCTCTGCACTATAAAACGTCCTAGCCCGAGGCTTAATCCCGATGCGCGGTGTTTCCTAAACAAACAGAAATACGACTCATGTCGGAGTCTATTGAAAAAGCGTGAACTCTGCTAGCAGCATCCACGAGCCTTTTTATTGAGAGTGCTCTAGGATTATCGCGCCAGGCGAGCAAAAAAAGTATTTCTTATCTCTGGGACTACTGCTCCGGGTGCCAAGCAGCTAAAACACGGCCTGGGCCGGAAATCATAGCGTCTTTGAAAAAGCTCTAAGGACTTGAACCTGTGGCCCAAACAGTCTCTGCGTTTAGCAGTGTATTACCGCAGTGCCCGGCGGGGCCTCGCTTTGAGCATCGTTGAGTGGCCTGACCTTACCAGATTCGACAGGATGCTCGAAAGCGTCAAGCAGAAGTTGGTACAGACAATTCTGAGGCAGAGAAGAAAAAACGACACAAGGGGGTAGTGGTGATTTAGGCTGACCCATCCGAGGAAGGGCACGAAGTCAACGGTCCCTACCCCACATTCACAATACTTTAACATATCAGTCTTCGAGCCCAGGCGCCTCACGAACTGAGTGGTTTTGGTGCCTACTAGAACGGAGCAAAACCATTAATTACTTCGTCTCATTGACCCATGTCATGGGCCGGATAAACCTTGCAGTGGACGACGGGCTCGCTCACACCCTCGGGGAAGAGGCGAGGAGGCAGAATAAGACATTATACGCGATTTCAAACGAGGCAGTGGAGACCTATCTCAAGATCTCGAGACTGGGCAAGTCATCCGATGAGGCCGTGCGCATAATCCAGATATTCGATGTGCTTGAGGTAATGTCTTCAGTACCAGTTCCCGAAATGCTCCTAGACAAGAGTCTTCAGATTGCCTCCAAAAGTTCGAAGAAAGAAATCCACGCCATCTGGCACCAAGCCGGGAAAACCATGGGGGAGCTCCTCAAAGGCAGCGCCCCAACCCTCGAAGAGCTTGTGCAGTTTCTACGGAAAAACAAGGAATTGATGCCGCTAGATGTATTTGACGTGAATCTACACGAAGGAAGTGTTGAGGTGCTCCTCGCAGGGGCAGGGTACAGCGAAGCAGCTGCGGAATGCACGCTTGAAGCCCTCAAAGGGTTCTTAGAGTCATACGGGTGCAGCGTGCAAACCGCGGAATTCTCCGGAGGGTTCGTTAAGGCATCGGCTCTCGCGCGAGCCCCTGCTGCCTAGACGGGGCGGCCCAGCAGTTGTGAGCTCGGTTCTCCCCCCCTCCTTTGGCAGCCGTAAGGTGATGTGTAACGGCCCCCCTGAAACTGTTCCCTTGAGGATTGCCCTGACCAAGCTATGGCGAACTGAAGGGGGAAACTGCCGGAAGGGAAATGGCGCGAGGGAAAGTCGTGCGCAACTATGTCCATATACATACACAGATAGCTGCGGCTGCAGACCTAGGTGGACCTTTGCCCGCTCGGCTCTAAATCCATTCGCGAGATAATAACTTGACCAAAAATGGCAGCACCTACAAACGACTTTTTGGATGGGATGATGTGGGCGCTCTCCGCAGGAGGAGCGCTGATAGGGATCGGAGCACTTCGGCTTCACTTAAAGCAGGCCGACGAAGCAGTAGAGGAGCCTGACCGACCTGTCGCAAAGGGCTATTCGATCATGATTGGCCTAATCGGAACATTCCTGTTCATTACCGGGCTCTCAATCAGCTTGCTCTGGCCGTTCAACTTCGGAGGAGGCGTGTACAATGTGCTGTTCGGGGGTCCAGCGGCGGTGGGAGGTCTTCTCCTCATTGGCACCGCGGCAGCGCTAGTGCTCGGCCACGGGCTGAGAGAAGTTTCTTATGCGGCGGCAATTACTGGGATTTACCTGCTGGTTGACGCGATAGCCATACTAAAGTACACCCTGACTACTGCACCCACAGAGTCGGCGCTGCTTTACGGCGGACTCGGGCTGGCCGCCATACTTTCGCTACCTGCCTTCACCTTGAAAGCGAAAGCCTGGAAATATCTGTTTGCGGCTGTAGTTCTGGTGTCGAGTATCGGATGGCTGATCTTCGCGGCGAACGCATCGTTGTCCCACCTTCAGCCTCCAACCTCACCTCCTCCTGCGTGAAAAGCCTGAAATCTGTTGGGTCGATGGGAGAGCGGTTGCGCTCCGGCGGCGCTCAGCTGCACTGAAACCCCAGCTAAGCCCGTCGCGGAAGACCCATCGACCTGACTACTTTTTATTCTGAAGCGTAGCCATACGGAAACCTGAAAAGCGTCTGGCGTTTCAGCTGCAAAAGGCTGCATGCGATGAATCGGGAGTTCGATGCCGTAGTGATAGGCGCAGGCCATAACGGTCTTGTGGCAGCAAATTACCTGGCGAGCGCCGGTCTCAGAGTGGGCGTATTCGAGCGCAGACATCTTGTGGGCGGATGCATCACAACTGAAGAACTTATTCCAAATACCCCGGGGTTCAAGATAAATGGCGGGGCCATAGACCACATATTGATACAAAGGACTCCAATAATTGAGGACCTGAAGCTGAGCGAGTATGGCCTGAAGTATGTCTCTATCGAACCGATGTTTGAAGTGCCATTCCCGGAATCTCAAGGTGGGCCGCTACGGTTTTATTCGGCACTCGATAAGACGGTTCAGGAGTTTGCAAGGTATTCCAAACGTGACTCTGAGAGCTACACAAGGCTCTGCGACGAATGGATGAAGGAGGAAGCGCTGCTTGAGGCCCTGATGCTCGACGCTCCCCCAAAAATGGACGTGCTTTTCGGGGTGCGTGGGATAGGCACACTCCTCCGAAACCGTTCACTGCTCTCTGCCATGCCGCAAGCTTCGAGAGTGGACTTCAACGTGATGGTGAGGACCGTGCTCATGTCCGCGAATCAGTTGATTAACGAGAACTTTGAAGACGAGAGAGTAAGAGTATCTCTCGCCGCGCTATTCTCTCTGATATTTTCGACTATGTCCCCGAGTCTGCCAGGCACCGGGCTAATGGCGATAATGCACACAATGCTTTACCGCACGGGTCTAAAGCGACCACTTGGAGGCTCTGGCAGACTGAGCGAATCTCTTAAAGACTCACTGCTCGCCAAGGGGGGTAAAGTCTTCCTTACCTCGGAAGTGCGCAGAATTCTTGTCGAGGGTGGCCGGGCGGCGGGGGTCGAGCTCGCGGATGGCTCCAAGGTAGGAGCGCCCGTCGTGGTTGGCGCGCTAGACCCTCAGGTGGCACTCACCAAGTTACTGGAACCGGACTTGTTGCCAGATTCCATAGTCAGGAAACTTGAGAGCCTGCGAATAACTTCTTACGGCATGACGATGCACGCTGCGTTACACGCTGTCCCTTCGGAGCTAAGGGAGGGCGCGATTTCGAGACCCGGAAGAAGTGCTGGGAAACTCCTAGCGCCTCCATCTTTGTCGGAGGTGGAACGCGCGTATCACACTGCGAACTTTAGTGGGCGCCTATCTGATTCGCCGCTGGTCGC
>JAJYZJ010000103.1 GCA_021800035.1 archaeon | reverse complement strand
CTTCGTCTGCGGTAGTGCGAATCGCGTTCGCACCGAAGTGAGAGCGAACTGCCGTGTAGCCCTGACTTTGAAGAGCTTCAAGCACTTTATCCAGTCGCGGAGGCCCCAGCCCTCGCCCTTTGATCAGTTTGTGAATATCCAAGTGGGGGTTTGTCATGGCGCCTTCTTCCACCAGTGCGCGCAATATCCTGAAGCTCGTGTTGCTCATCAGCCCTTTTTCATCTGCTATGCCTTTCTCCAGTTTAGCGGCGTATTCCGGGTCGGCGATGCCCCCAGTCCAAAGCGGACCTGCTATAGAGGGAGAGTGACAGGTTTCGCAAATCTGAGAGTCCAGATACGCGCCCCTGCACGAGCAAGCGGCCCTGTAGCCAATCTGCTCGGTTAGCCTGCTTGCCCCAAAGGCAGATGGAAAAACCCGAAAGTGGGCACGAAAATAGTCCCTGTAGTGATAAGAAATCAGGGGTTGAGCACAGAGTCCCATGCTCGATGCTCTGGTTATGACGTGCGCAAGAAGTATTCGCAGCCCACTTTCTCTGGGGCAAGTCCTGTCCCTGTTGAACGCAAAATAAATCCGTCTTAGCGCGTCCCGCCTGTTCCCGCAGAGGTTGGCTCCGTCAGTCGAGCTTACGCCCAGTATGCCACCATTCGTTACAGCGATAAGCGCCGGGTGAACGAACGGTGCGACGGTTCCGAATGGGTCCACGTCGACGTAATCGTAGCCTTCTCGAAAGTCTTCTGCTGCACACAGGCTGCTAGCCCCGACGGATTGGAGCTCAATCCTTGATCCCAGCTTGTTCAGCTTCAGCGAAAGCTGTGCGAGCAACAGTGCATCACGGTTGATGTCGTTTAGCACAACGCGAGATACTTCTGACTCTGCCGCGATTCTGATTCCGCGAGCCCCTGCTCCACACATTGCGTCGAGCACCCGCGCACCGCTGGGAAGCTGTTTCGATATAGCCACGCTGATATCCCGTGTAGGAGCGGCTTCGAAGTTATAGAATACAGGCGCCTTCCACGGGGCATGGGCGCCCCGCTCATCCAAATAACTGCTCATATCGGGAACAATCAGCTTCGCCCTACCTTCTCGCACGCAAACAGTCGGGAAGTTCGGCTTGAGAGACTCGTTCACTTTGGCTACTCAACTGGTCTCACAGCCCGCAACCATTATATCAAGTTACGTAGGCACGACTCTGTAGATTGCGCGGCGCAGAAGGCAAGCTTGGCGATGCCCGTTGGGTCGGAGAAGAGTTGAACCGCGGAGTAATCGGCGGCATTGACGAAGCTGGCAGAGGTGCGCTGGTTGGACCTCTCGTAATCGCAGGGGTTTCGCTAGACGAGCCTTCGCTCTCTGAACTCAAACTGGCCGGCGTCAAAGACTCCAAGAAACTTTCGCCTGCTAGGAGAGAGCGACTGGCTGAACTAATTCGCGAGCGCGCAAAGTCAACTGTTGTAGTGGAAGTCTCCCCTCACGAGATAGACATGCGCGAGAAGCGCCTGATGAACCTGAACACGCTCGAGCTCTTGAAGATGGCCCAGATCGCAAAGAAACTTTCGTGTCCTACAATTTATGTTGATGCAGTGGACACGAATGAAAGGAGGTTCGGTGCTGCACTTTCGAACCGGGTCCCAAGTGTCTCATTCGTCTCGGAACACGCGGCCGACGAAAACTACACCGTCACCGGAGCGGCCTCAATCATAGCGAAGACCGTGCGAGATAGGAGAATACGCGATCTGGAGAGCAGCTACGGCACCATGGGAAGCGGTTATCCGAGCGACGCCCGGACCATCAGCTTTGTCAGAGATTATCTCCTGAGAAACGATGACTTCCCTCCTTTCCTAAGACGTAGCTGGAAGACCGTGCAGAGGCTCGAACGAATGCATGCTTGAACGAGATAGCTAATGTACTAGGGTTACTTCTAGCGTATCAGTTGCCGTTGCCCACTATGAGTTCGTGATCCCGCTCGTATGGGCTGAGTTCTATCTCCTCGACTATTCTGAAACCGTCCCGCTCAAGGATTGCCCTCTGACCTGCAAATATCTTTGCGGGGGATTCGGAGACATCCACGCTTCTGGACTTGACTACAAGCATGGCTGACGCGTTACGCGAGCAATAAGTGCGGAAGTTGTCCACAACAATCTTTGCCTGGTCAGGCTGGGCCACATCTGCATAAATCACGTCCACTGCCCCCACGGTAGACCGATAGCCTTCCGGGTTGCGGGCATCCGAAAGGATAGGTACAACGTTATTTCTCCCCTTACAGGCGACCAGAAGCTCGCGGATAGATCTTGAAGAAAATTCAACCGCGTATACAACCCCCGAGTTCTCGACAATGTCAGAAACGTGGCTTACGGTTGTGCCCGCCGCCGCGCCCAAGTAGAGCACTTTCTTTCCGCTTTTGATTGGCAACTCATGAAGTCCTTTCTTAATAGCTGCAGCTAGTTTGCTCCGATAGGGATCCCAGAGTCTGAATTCGGACGATGCCTTCTGAATCAGTCGCTCGCCGTAGGCGCTTACCCCTGGGACGAGGTTGCGTGTAGCAAGCTGGACACCGAACTCTCTCGTCCAGATTTCGTACACTCCCTCAAATAGCTGATTTACTTTCAAATTACTGCACCGGATCGTTATCTCGAGAGCGGACGTGCCGGCTACTAGTTAGCCTGACTTGCGGATGGAAGTACGCCTAATTCCTTTGCGAGCTCCTTCGCTATGGTCAGTCGCTGAATATCATTTGTTCCCTCATAAGTCTTTATAACCTGCGAGTCTCGCAGTAGCCGTTCGACACCCATTTCCGTCGATACGCCATAAGCGCCCATGATGAGCATTGCCATGTGTGCGTTTTTCTCTGCGGACTCTGTTGCGGTGATTTTGGCAATCGATGCCGCCTTTACGAAATCGAGCCCTCTGCTTGCAAGCGTAGCGGCCCAATACGTGAGCAACCTGCTCGTGTGAGCGGCCACGGCCATCTCTGCAAGCTTGAACTGTACCTGTTGGTAGCTCAGCAGGTAGTTATCAAAAGTCTGGCGCTGAACCGAATATTTCAGCGCCTGCTCAAGAGCCGCCTGAGCCAGACCCACTCCCTGCGCCGCAACGCCAATCCTTCCGTGATCATAGGTGTTGAGCGCAATCCTAACTCCTCTTCCCACCTCGCCCACAATCGACTCCTCTCCGACTTCGACGCCGTCAAAGATGAGCTCAACAGGGTGTTCTCCTCTGAGTCCAATCACTTGAAGCCGCTCGCCAATCTTGAACCCTGGCGCTCCTTTCTCTAAGAGGAATGCGGTTATACCTCTGTGGCGCCTCCCGGGCTCCGGAGGCGATGTCCGGGCGAAGACGAGAAAGATATCGGCCTTGTCGCCATTCGTGATGAAAACCTTGCGACCGCTGATATAGTACCGGTCTCCCTTCTTTTCGGCGAGAGTCTTGATCCCCGCTACATCCGAGCCCGCACCGGGTTCTGTCATCGCGTGAGCCCCCAGAATCTCGCCTTTCGCGAGCCTGCCCAGGTATTTCTTTTTCTGCGAATCATTTCCGTAGAGGTAAAGCGGTGTGGACACAAGGTAGTTTGCGCTGATCGCAGCTGCGCAAGCGGCAGATGCCTTGGTAAGCTCTTCTATCGCAATCGCGAGAGTAAGGTCGTCCGCCCCAGCGCCACCGAATTCCTCCGGAAATGGAATGCCCAGAAGTCCGATTTCGCCAGCCTTCCGGATTATGCTCACATCCATCTGGTTTTCTTTATCGATTCTGGAAGCTTGAGGGGCCACAACCTTGTCAGCGAACTCTTTCACAACCTTTCGATATGCCTCATGCTCTGGGGAGACGGACACATTGTAATCCGTGGAGACAGGGGAAGTCGAACTCATGACAGGTAAAGCCCCACCCACCCGTATATATTGTCTTGGAGATACCAAAATTCTAGGGGTAGCTACGTTCCCATCCTGGTCATGATACTGCCCGCTACCCGGGGCCTGAGCGCCAAACTCCAGTCATGACCAGATTAGGAGCGTGTGCTCAAACATCCCTGGCTCTCAACCCTTCTCCAGAATGGTCTGGGTTCAAGGAAGAATCTTTACTGAGCTGTACAAGAACGAGAATGTCGCCCAAAAGGTATCTTTTTCAAGGTGAGCTGCTCCAACCCAAGACGCGCCTTTTTGGAGCGAATATGTGCCGCAGTTTCAAACAGCTGAAGCAACCAGCTTACGACGACTTGCGGCTACAGGCGGACTTGGCTACAAACAGGCCGCCCAGCTGACGAGCGATGGTGAACTCGTGTTTTGCGCCACATTGGCGCAAGATCCGGCGCGACACCTAAAATGTGAACTTGAGCTCCTCAAACTCCCTTCTCAGGCTGGTCGCACGGGTAGCTATGCTCTCCTTGGATTCCCCCACTATTAGGAGGTCGTGAAACATGTGAGCGATTGAATCCATCTCTCGCTCTTTCATGCCGAATCTCGTCACTTCTTGTACTCCCAGCCTGATACCGGCAGGATTCTTGGAATTCCTGACATCCTCCCCCGGTAGCAAATTCTTGTTCACAATGATATTCGCTTCTGTGAGCGCGCGCGAAACGAGCGCACCGCCTCCCAGGCCGCTTGCATCGAATGCCACTTGATGGGACGACGTATAGCCGCGCGCCTTTCCAAC
>JAJYZJ010000002.1 GCA_021800035.1 archaeon | reverse complement strand
GCGGAGATCGAAGCGACTTTTATCACGGTCGACGCCGCTGCAATAATGTCCAGGTGGCTCGGGGAGGCCGAGAAAAACGTGGCCAGGGTTTTCTCTCTTGCAAGGGCATCCAAGCCGAGCGCCCTAATTTTCATGGACGAAGTTGATGCCCTGTTTGGTCAGCACAGAAACGATGTGGGGGGTGAAGTTCGAGTAAGGAATCAGTTTCTGAAAGAAATGGACGGGTTGGTGGACAAAGGCAGGAATCCGATGGTTTATGTTATTGCGGCTACAAACAAACCCTGGGACCTTGATCTTCCCTTCATTAGAAGGTTCCAAAAGAGAATTCTTGTAACACTTCCCGACAAAGCTGCAAGATTGAACTCCTTCCAGCAATATACCCGCCACCTCAATCTTGCGAAGGACGTCGAGCTTGAGCGACTTGCAGAACTCACCGATCGTTACAGTCCGAGCGACATAAGAGATGTCTGCCAAGGCGCGCATATGGAAGTTGTCCGAGAGCTTTTTGAATCTGGGACAGCAGAATCTCCCGGGTCGTCTCCCCGGCCAGTCAACATGGCCGACTTCGAATCAGTGCTCAAGGTGAGAAAACCAACGGTAGCTCAAGAATATCTGAGGTCCTATGATCTATTCCAAGAAAGCTTCAAGGCGTTGTAGCTAAACCGGCAAAACTCCTGCAGCTTTGAAAATCTTGAGCGATGTATTTTGGCGGGGGAACGAGGGGCCACACGCAACGCGTATGTGCTCAGGGACGAACCTGTGATGTCATTCTACGTGCTTCCCAGAGTGTGTCTGGTGCTACATCCAGCCAGTTGGCAGATTTATGGACTTTCCGAAGCTAGGGCCGCACCTATTGAATGGGCGAACGCATGAGTTTCTAGTCTCAGGTGTTGCCGAAATTCCTGCCCCTGGTGCAGTGCTACAAACGAAAAAGACAAAACTATCGTGTAACTTCCTCCGTAGTCTACATTATGGGGCAGCTTCAGCATGCTGCTGGCGTTCGGTGAGCAGCTTCGGTGCCAATGCACCCGCTCTATAAATGTCACTTAATACCGTCCATATTTGGAATAGACTGCCGGGCTATGTCGTGGCTCATTCGGAAGCGGCATTTTGCAGCCTTTCGCGACGTGTTCCGCAAGCTCAAAGGGTTCAAAGAGAGATTCAGCTGGGCTTGAGATGGATAATCAATGTCTGAATTGCATAAGGTCTTCGTAATTCAACATTTTGAGAGCCATTTGAAAAGAGATACCGTCTGGGCAGGGGAGTCCTGAACCACAAAATCGTAGCTTTAAGCCTTTATTGAGGCTCACCATTCTGAGAAGACTTGAAGACAAAATTGGGAAGGCACAAGTATACCACTATTTCAATCCCAACCCATCTTTTCATTGGTATGAGGGCCAATCTCAAATACACCCCCTTTAACTCTGTTTCTGCGTTCGCGTCTTATGTGCTGAGGGAGTTCAATGCCGTGCTTGAAAGTAATGACGTAAGCACGAGGGCGCAGGATCTTGCAATCAACATCTCCACCATGGGTTACGCCAAGCAAAAGCGGCGTAGCTAGCCCATACGTACATCGACTTCCATATCTTTCGTCAAATTTAAATGCTCAATGTTGCAGATGAGTTTCATAGCCTTGTCGCAGAAGTATATCCCCTCGATTGTATATGGAAGCAAGACGCGTTCATCGGTGCGCATAAAGGAGCTCCTTAGTTTTGTGGGAAAAGATATTGTTATTCACTACAAGGACGGCAGGACCGACCGCCTGGCCGTCCACAACTATGAGGGGCCTTACCTCTTTCTGATTGCGCCGAAGTCCTCACTTGGTCATATTGCGATTGAGGTAGATCAGTGGACCTTCAAGACCGAAAATGGCATGCTGAACGCCTATCCCAAGAAGTGAAATCGCACTCTCTTTTGCCACTTACAAAAAAGATCTGAACTTCAACATTTGAGGCTAAAGCAGGTAATGCGGCGGTAGAAGCTAAATATCATTGGCTGGGACCTGAGCGAAATCAATGAGTGAGAGCGAACTCGTTTTCAGCCCTAGGCGGTATTCTGAAGTATATCTCCCCGACTACTCGGGAAACAGCCTTTATAATTTGAGCAAGTCGGTGGTCTCAAGGTTCGCACGTACCTCATCGGGTGGGATGAACTCTTTTTCTGACCTGCTTAAGCATGACAAAGTAGTGGTTCTCCTTGTCGATGGCCTTGGATACATGCAGCTCATGGCAGCTAGATCACGCGTCCCGACGGTTGAATCCGTGCTAAAGAAGAGCACTGAAATTCGGCAGGCGACAACGGTGTTTCCGTCCACGACGAGCACCGTTCTGTCCACGCTCAACGCGGCGCAGACGCCTGCAGAGCATGGCATTATCGGTTACACTATGTATGTGCGAGAACTGGGTTCCGTAGTGAACACCATATCATTTAGCCCCGCCGCAGAACGTGGGGATGGAGCTTTTGAGAGAGCAGGGCTGCCCCCTTCATACCTCTATCCTCAGCGTACCATCTACCAAGAGCTCGCGCTGGGCGGGACTCATTCAAGGGTGATAGCGCCCGATTATTTGGCAGGTACCGTCCTCTCGAAGACCCTGTATAACGGAGCCGAGCGCATCAAGTACAGTCAAATGTCTGACCTCTTTGTGAGTTTAAGAAAGGTTATATTGGATGAGTCTCATGATGAAGAATTCATATTTGCGTACTGGAGCGGGATTGACAAGGTCTCGCATCGTTATGGCCCTTCTACCGAAGAATACGATGGCGAGATGAATGTGCTCTTTCACGGCTTACTAACTGAGCTGCTTGACAGAATTGCCGGCACGGACGCTTGTGTCATAGTCACTGCCGACCATGGGCACATGTACATTCCTCAGGGAAGTTTTCACGACATATCAGGAGATGCTGAGCTGCTGTCCACTATGAGCGTCCCACCAACTGGTGATTCTCGTGCCCTGTTTCTGCATGCGCGCGACCCAGAGGCCATGGATAATTTGAGCCGGAGCAGATTTTCAGAAACCAGTGTAATAGTCGAATCCGAGAAAGCTGTTAGCGAAGGATTCTTCGGATCCACGACACTCAGTCCCGCTCTGAGGAACAGGCTCGGGGAGAGGATCGTACTGCCATACAAAGCCCATTCCTACGTATACCGCTATCCTACTTTCGACCCGAGGATTATGTATGGGAACCACGGCGGGCTTTCGCTCGACGAGCTCCTTGTGCCCTTGATAGTTCTGGAAAGCTCTTAGATTCTGGGCCATTGTGTATGGCTTCCGCTACGATCCAGGGGTTAAACGGTAGAATGTACGGGAAATCTTCACGACCTAGACCCAGTGAGAGTCTTATCAGTAGCCCATTTGGTTCTTTCTTTGCCAATCCGACCAGCTCATGACGATAGCAAGAGCTCCTCCATCATTTCGGCCACTTTCAAAAGCTCAAAGTCGCTTCCGTATGGTCCGGAGAGCTGTATTCCAGTAGGCAGACCTGCAACGATTCCGTTTGGCAGGCTGATTGCAGGCTCACCTGTAATATTGAATGGTTCGGTGTTTGCGATAAGCTCGGTGCGGGTGGAAGGAAGCGCCGCCTCTTCAATTTTGGGGGCGGTGCATCTGGTTGAGGGCGTCAGAAGAAAATCCAGCTCCGAAAATAGCTCGGCAATTTCCTTAGCAATAAGACTTCGCACTCTCTGGGCTGTAACATAGACTGGTGCGGTTATATCTGCCCCGGTTTCGATCATCTTCTTTACATCTTCTCCGTAGGATTCGAGCCTGCCGGGATAGGTGGCAAGATGGTAGGCCGCCATTTCGCTACGAAGTATTACGCTACGCACTTCTTTAATCCTCTGGAAGTGTCTGATTCTCACCCTCCTCAGTCGGCATCCAGCCTTGGATAAGGCATCTACAGAATTCAGGAAATTTTGCTCAACACCTGCCTCACACCCCGATTGAAACGCAGAAGAAACTCCTACAGTGAGTTCGGATAATTTTGCCTCGCCTTGCTTGACTGGCCGGTAGAAAGTGGTGGCCGGATCTTTTGCGTCTGTTCGCAGGATTTTCTCGAATATCAGTTTAGCGTCGTGAGTGTTGCGGGTGAGCGTACCCACGTGGTCTAGGGACCAGCTGAGAGGGATTACTCCAAACCGGCTGATCGCCCCGTAGCTTGGTTTGAAACCTATGACGCCACATAGAGAAGCCGGTATCCTCACAGAGCCTCCGGTATCGCTTCCGAGTGCGACAAGACTTGTCCCGCTGGCGACTGACACTGCGGACCCGCCGCTACTTCCCCCGCTTATTCTGCGGAGGTCGTACGGATTGTGCACGGCTCCAAAGTGGGGATTCAGGTTTGTTGCTCCAGCCGCGAATTCGTGGGTGTTGGTCTTTCCCACAATTGCCGCACCTTGCATCTTGAGCAACGAAACGGCGGTTGCGTCATAGTCCGGCACAAATCTATCTAGGATCTTGGAGCCAGCCGTAGTCCTTATCCCCTTTGTTAAGAATATATCCTTGACCGCAAGCGGAAGAAATGCAAGCGAGCCTTCAGTCCCGCGAGGATCAGGTTGCAGTATCGTTATAAAAGAATTCAGTACCGGATTAATCTGAGCAGCCTTTGTCAGTGCGCGGTGAGTTACCTGCCGCCGATTTTCTCTGCTTAATTTCAGATACTCAGAAATGGTAATGGGTTGCCGCTCGATATAGTCACGAGCCAAGCGACAGCCCTCCTTCTAATCAGACTCTTTTGCTTTCGTTCTTAGCCCTTCGAGTATAAGCTTTTGCTCTACCTTTGCGACGAGTTTCCTCGTGGATTTCACTACATCAGGGTTTACACTGATACTGTCTATTCCATTGCGAACCAGGAATTCGGTAAGCTCGGGATAGACGCTTGGACCCTGTCCACAAATGCTAACCGTGATTCCTGCCCTATGGCCGCCGTCAATAAGCATCTTGACCGCCTTCTTTACCGCGGGGTCTCTTTCATCGAAGTAACCCAGTGCGCCCAACGTAGCCGAATCTCGGTCGGCCCCTAGAACTAACTGGGTAAGATCATTGCTACCAATGCTGAAGCCATCGCATAGCTTTGCAAAGTCCTCGGCCAATAGAGAGACGCTCGGAACTTCTGCCATAATCCAAACCTTGAAGTCGCTGGATCGCACCAGTCCCTCATCCTCCAGTATCTTGTGCGCTCTTTCTATTTCCCACGTGGTTCTAGTAAACGGCAGCATTACCCACACGTTCTTCAGACCCATTTCTTCTCGTACAAGCCGAATTGCTCTGCATTCAAGCCTGAATCCTGCTTCGTACTGTTTACTAACATACCTGGAAACACCCCGCCAGCCTAGCATCGGATTTGACTCTTCTGGTTCGAAGCGCTCGCCGCCCTTCAATGCTCGGTACTCGTTCGTCTTAAAATCGCTGAAGCGCACAACAAGTGGTTTGGGGTATATCGCCTGCGCTACTTTCGCTACCCCTTCTGAAAGCTTGGCTACTACGACGTCCTGCTCACCCTTTTCGATTAGGTCCAGCGGATGCTGGCCTATCCAGTCTGCCATGATGAACTCTATCCTCATCAAACCGATGCCATCGAAAGGCAGGGACTTGTACTCGTCGATTTTGGCAGGCTCGCCGAGATTCATGTAAATTGAGGTGGCAGTGACCGGTAGTAATTCGGCGGTTTGCGCAGTCGCTTCACGTCCGTTGCTGGGCGGCTCCTCGGCCATTGACACGCCGTCGATCACTACTCCGAGCGTGCCGTCTACAGTGACCGTCTTCCCGGTTTTTAGTTTCTCTGTCGCGGAATTCGTTCCGACGATACAGGGAATACCAAGTTCACGCGAGACAATGGCTGCATGTGCGGTCATCCCGCCACTATCAGTCACAATAGCGGCAGCTTTACTCATTGCAGAGACCCAGTCAGGTGTCGTCATCTTTGTCACGAGTATTGAACCCTTTTTGAAAGAGCCTATTTCTTTGGAGTTGAGTAGCACCTGCACAGGGCCATGGGCCCTGCCTGGAGATGCTCCTAATCCCTTTACGAGCACCTCGCCACTTGCAGGCTGCTTCTTCTGGGACCAAACGGTTTCAGGTCGTGCCTGAACAATAAACACCTTTCCTGAGGCGGAATCCAGCGCCCACTCTATGTCGACTGGCCTACCATAATGCTTCTCTATCTTTAGTGCCTTTTCGGCCAGCTCGGAGATGGCTTCGTCCGTCATGCACGGTTTGCGCCGCATATCATCAGGAACACGAGCGTCCTTGGAGTATGTTCCAAATTTCGCAGTTGCATCCTTTATAGTCATTATCGTCTTGTCCGAAACCTGCTTCTCAAGAATTTTCAGAGTTTTTCTGTCAACAACAAAACGGTCGGGCATGACGCGGCCCTGCACCACCGCTTCCCCAAGTCCCCAGGAACCCTCGATAACGAGTACGTCACTGTTTCCGCTGACTGGATCGATGGTAAAGCATACCCCAGAAGCTTTGCTTTCAACCATTGCCATTACTCCGACGCTCAGCTTTACCGAAAGATGTTCAAATTTCTTTTCGTTACGATATGTCATTGCCCGTGGAGTAAACACAGAACCGAAGCATTTTCTTACAAATTTGAGTACGTAATCCTCACCCTGAACAAAGAGATAGGTGTCTTGCTGACCGGCAAAACTCGCGTCAGGGAGATCCTCAAGAGTCGCGCTGCTGCGCACTGCCACTTCTGGCTCCTCCTTTCCGAGGGTCTTTGCCAGTCTACGATATGCCGAACGAATATCATTCTCGAGCTCAAATGGTATCGCGGACTCTTCGACAAGGTTGCGAATTCGAGTGGACGCTTCCTGAACTGCATCGCTATCGTTCTGGTCTATTGAGTCGAGTATCTCCACAATTTTGCCCTTTAAACCGCTAGACTCCATGAACAGCCTGTAGCCGTGAGTAGTTATTGCAAAGCCGATGGGCGCATCCACCCCGATTTTCAGCAACTCTCCGATACTGGAATTCTTGCCACCGACAAGTTGTGAGTCTTTCAATCCCACTTCTGAAAGTTCCACTATGACAGGCTGATTCCCGTCGGGCATGTATGAGCACTGTTTTCGCTTGTTATAGAGCTTGCGGCTATCCGTGACCGCTTAGTAGCCACTCCGCGATTTCTTGCCGGGCCCCCTTCAGGTCCAACTACTCTGTTTCATTCTTCACGGCAACTTGCTGGTTTGCCCTTTCAAGGGTGACAGAACTCGAGTCTAGTCCATTCCACTTGATTCTGAATCCGAGCTGCTTTACCACTTCAGTTGAGTCAAGTCCCCTCGGCAGGCAAAACTCGTTGATTGTTTCCATTTTTGGTTCAGGAGCGGTCAAAATCCTGCTGATAATATCCAGCTCTTCTTGACTTGCACGGCGAGGTGTTAACTTACGGGGTGAGGCTTCGGGCGGCGTGCCCTCTTTTACACCCGACTTATCGCTATCGGCGGGAGCCGGGTCCTCATCATAATCAGAATTGGCCGCACCCCGTTCTGCGCTCTTCAGGTATTCAATGACGGGCGCAAGCGGTACGTCCTTCTCGAAATATATAATTCCTGGGACTTTTGTGAGTGAGGAACAGGCGAGTTTAACATCAGCAGCAACGATTATATGCTGAGAGGAGGCAGCAACAAGCTTGCGGATCTTCTTTTCTATATATTCCTTCGTCCAGAAACCAACGATTTCGACATAGACTGTTACTCCACCCTTTCTCAGCGTAAAGTCTGGCAGGAATAAGGACCCCCCCGCGCTCACGGCCGAATCTTCACGGCTTATTTTCCAGCCAGTTGGAAGCGACTTGAATGCGTAGTAGAACCTTTTTTCAACCTTGCTGTCGAAGGAGGGCACACCCGGGGTGTCCTCGGAAGCCGAGGGGTTTATGCCGAGTAGCCGTGCATCGTTGCTGTTTAGTTCAAATGTGTTGTAATACCCTCGCGAGCCTGATTCTATCCGAGCCTCAAGGCTCCAGTTCTTTTGGTTTGCAACTTCTCTGAATAACTGTACAAGTGCCTCCCCGTACTTGCGTGAGGACCCCGACCCCTCTCCCAAACCATAGAACTTTATCCACACTTCACCTCCAACTTGAGCTGCATCATACATCAAACGCGCTCTTTTCGCAAACCAGGTTATTTTCCTCCAGTTGGCTAGGTTTCTGACGGAGACTGTGCTAGAGCGAAAAATCAGGGACTCGATTAGCTCAAAATTGTAAATGGTCAACAGGCTGGTGGCCGCAACCGGCCTATACTTTCGCAGGACGAGTTCTCCTTCTTCGTCTGCCCACAGCGCTTCTTCGAGCTCGCTGATACTGATACCCAACTTCTCGCTCGACTGCTGCAGCACTTTTTCCCTTTCGGATGCAGAGACCGGGATTGGGTTTGCCAGCTGGAAAACTAGGCGTCGTGCTGTTGCAGGATTAGTTCGAAGGCCATCTCTGAGCGCGAAGTCGCATTGTCTCAGCAACAATTCGCTCACTCCCCTTGAAAACTTATAGTTTTGAGCCAGTCCTTCTAGTCTTGATAGTTCCTTCTGAACTTCTTTTCGGGGATGACCCTCCAGCGAGCTTACTGCGGCCTGAAGGCTTTGGACTAATGCAATATTATCCGGAGTGGCCCGAGCGAAAATCAGTTGTATTTTACCGTTCGACCTCCTCATTGGTACAAGCGGTCTGGGGAGCGTGAGCACTACCTCTTCCTTCGCGCCGATGTGTTCACTTCCATGGTTCCTCCGGTGACAACTTCAATGAGTCTCGCAATCTTTCCATCCTTTCTTCTAAGTATTCTTCCCAATCGCTGGATATATTCTCTTTTGCTTCCTGAGCCGCTGAGGATGATGCCAACCGAGGCATCGGGTACGTCGACTCCCTCGTCGAGCACTTTTGATGTGGCAATACATCTGTAGGCTCCGGCCCTGAACATTTCGAGGATCTCTTTCCTCTCGTCTCTGGCGGTGTTATGAGTTATAGCAGGCACGAGGAATTTTCGACTTATGCTTTCCACGAGGTCATTAAACTGTGTAAAGATAATCACTTTTTCACCTTGATATTTTTTCAGGAGACTAGCGAGAACCTTCAATTTTCCCTCTGCGTTGAACGCAAGCCGCTGGGCGTCTGCGCGCGCAAGCAGGGCTTCCCTAATCTCCCTGTTCCTCCCGCTCAGGATTACTAATCTCTGAAAATCTTTGGGACTGCGAACGCGAATCCGATATTTACTTAGCACCGACCGGTATTTCTTGATAAGTTCTTCATAGGCTTCTCTCTCGAGGGCATCTAAGGACACGCGTATTATTTCGGTCTCGAAGTCTGCGAGGTATTTGCCGCTCATTTCGGAATGGGTTGCGGTGTATACAACGGGCCCAACCAGCTGTGGTAATGCTGCGTGGAGTCCGTCTTCCCTTTCCACCGTTGCAGTTAGCCCGAGACGATAGGGTGCAATCGATGACTTGGCCACCTTGCTGAAGACTGCCGATGGTAAATGATGAACCTCGTCGAATACAAGGAACATGTATTTGTTCCCAAGCTCAGCGTGTCCGATTGAAGCTGAATCGTATGTTGCAACCGTGAGCCCCCCGTATTCTCTACGACCACCGCCGAGGACGCTTACCCTCGCTCCGTGGCTCTGAAGTGTCTCCTCCCATTGGTCGAGCAGGTCTATGGTAGGAACGAGAACGAGAGTCGGGACTGTTAGCTCAGAGATTGCGCGCACCGCCAGCGCAGTTTTACCGGCTCCAGTCGGCAGTACGAGAACTCCCCTTCGGCCGGCTTCCTCCCATTTTCCGAGTGCCTCCACTTGATAATCTCTCAACGTGAGTCTATCAGTAAAGCGTGGAGCTTCGATTGCTTGGACGACACTGTCCGAAAAGCTGATGTTATTCTCTTCCAAAAATTTCCTCATTCTGGGATAGTTAATAGCTTCGCATACGTACGCTGCCAGTTTGGGGTCCCACTTCGAAAATTTCGGCGCTGCTGTCGAGCCCCTCAGGAGTAGGAGCCCTGCCGAATAACTCAGGCTAGCGATCAAGTCAGCGTCTACCCCGTAGAAGGCCTGACTAAAGTAAGTCTTCCGCGTAGGCTCACTGTTTGAGACCCGTGAAAGCTGGCACTAGGCGCTCCGCTGCCCACTGAGCATCTTTTGCCGAAGAGCAAACAACTACGAGCTATTTGCAGTGGATGCTTGCACACGAACTCGGACTTGTTACTGAAGCAACGCGAAGTTGTTCGTTGCTGGTTATTTCCATGGTGCAACTTTAGGCTACCTCTTGTGAGCTAAGCTCGCGGACCTGGATGAAGACCATACCCCCGACTTAAGTAATCTCTTTGTACGGTACAGCTTTCTGGCTAAGGAAAAATCCTCCGAGGACTTGGCAGCTTTTTGTACGACCGGCTGGTGAGCCAAATTTGACGGATGCTGACAACTTTTGATCAGTTCGGCTCTGCCCAAATTAGTTTCGCGTCAACAGCGTCTGGTAATGGCTCCTGAAGCAACATTATTAGATATCCTTAATAGAGGGCTATGGGAACTATAGGGTACTGTCAAATCACCGGTTGAGGACGGGTTTACAATTATGTTGTCCGCCCGCGACCGCGTGCGGACGGTAAAATATTATGCAAAGTATGGACGTAACGGAGCACAAAAAAAGTGGCTTCGATATATTTGGTTTAGACGCAAACGTAGCAAAGGGGGTAGTCGGCGCTGGCTATACGGTCCCCACAGAAGTGCAGGAGGAGGTAATTCCGCTCCTGATGAATATGAACAACGTCTTGGTGCAGTCCAAGACGGGAACTGGGAAGACGGCGTCCTTTGCAATCCCAATTCTTCACAGGTTCCGGACTGGCATGGGCCCGCATCTTGTACTTGCGCCCACCCGGGAACTTGCAGAGCAAGTGGCCGGGGAATTCCAGAGGCTTGGATTTTACTCTAGAGTGAGAGTGGTTACTCTTATCGGCGGTTTGTCGATAAATCCTCAGTTTGATTCCCTCAGGCGGGGTTATGATGTGATAGTAGGCACACCCGGCAGGATCCTTGATCACGTGTCCCGCGGCAGCCTCAAGCTTGAGCACTTCAAAACGGTGATCGTAGATGAGGCGGACCGAATGCTGGATATGGGTTTCATTGACGATGTCGACAGAATCTTAAGGGGTGCAAGAAGCTTTGACCTCATAGGACTATTTTCGGCAACGATTCCCCCGGAAGTCGAAAGGCTTGCCAACCGTTACGCCGTTGACTTTCGCACTGTGAGGTTAGGGGCCGACGAATTCAACGTAGAGACAATCTCTCACTTCGCGCTAGATGTCGGAAGTGATGCGGCTAAGGAGCGTGAACTAGAGCGTATCCTTCGCGAAGAACGAGCGAGCAAGACTTTGATCTTTACGGCCACGAAGAGAAGGTCTGAGCGTTTGGGCCGCGCCCTTTCTGCGAAGGGCTATCGAGTAGGATGGATGAATGGTGATCTTTCGCAGGCTCAGCGAAATAAGGTGCTTTCGATGTTTCGCAAAGGGCACATCAGCATGTTGGTTGCTACTGATGTGGCCGCAAGGGGTCTTGATGTTAATGGAATAGAGCGCGTTATAAACTACGACATTCCGATGGAGCCATTGACCTATGTTCACAGGATCGGAAGGACTGGCAGAATGGGAAAGACCGGCAAGGCATTCAGCCTAGTGTCACCGCGTGACCGGCAAGCTTTTTCGGACATTGAAGTAAAACTGAACAGAAAAATTCCAAGCCTGCGCTAGTCTCAAGCTGGTAGCCGTATTCCAAGCCATGTCTGCGGGCGGTCATAATTCCGAAATTCGAGGACGGGCAGGTCTCAAGTGCATAGAGAGCTGCCATCTCATTACATCACCTAAACGCGCAATGTCGCGGCCCGGACGACCTGCCTAAATACGCCCTGCGACCGAGAGCATCATGGCAGGCAGTCAGAGCCAAAAAATTGATCGCGTTGTAATAACCGGCACTGATCTGACGGTTGAAGTGGTGTCGAGAATTGCGCTTGGGCAGGCGACTGTCGAACTCTCAGCTAGTGCGCTCCAAAATGTGGCGCGATGCCGAGATTACGTAGCTCGACTTATGCGTGAAGGAAGGAAAGTATATGGAGTTACCACTGGTTTCGGGTCACTTGCCTCCAGGAGTGTCCAGCCCGAGCTCGCGACCGAACTTCAGAAGAATCTTGTAAGGAGCCACTCGACGGGAGTCGGTGACCCTCTTCCGCAAGCAATCGTTAGGGCAGCAATGGCGCTTCGACTGAATACCTTGGCGAGGGGACACTCCGGAATATCTGTAGACGCTCTTTTGCTCCTGAACGAGTGCCTTAACAGGGGGATAACTCCCTTCGTACCTGAACACGGTTCGCTGGGTGCATCCGGAGATCTAGCTCCCCTTTCTCATGTGGCGCTCACCCTTCTCGGCGAAGGAACTGTGCATTTTCACGGTTCATGGTCGAACACTTCTGAAGTGTTTTCTAGAGAAGGACTCCTGCCTGTCTCGCTCGGCCCGAAGGAAGGACTCGCGCTTGTGAACGGAACTCAAATGACTTCTGCCTTGGGGTGTTTGGGCGTTGTTTCCGCGGACAACCTGATTCGTGCTTTCGAGAATGCAGGGGCCCTCACAATTGAGGCGCTCGGGGCAGGAGCAGAGGCGTTTGACAAAAGGATTCAGCTACTGAGGCCCATACCGGGGCAAGTTGAGTCTGCTGAATATATGAGGAGTCTACTGCGGGGAAGCAATTCAACTGGAGCGATGCTTCGAGTTCAGGAGCCCTACAGCATCCGATGCATACCCCAGGTACATGGGGCGGCGAGAGAGGCCCTCAGATTCGCAGAGGAAATTCTCACTATTGACATTAACTCAGTCAGCGACAATCCTTTGCTCTTTCCTGATGAGAACATAGCGCTCAGCGGAGGAAACTTTCACGCTCAAGCTGTAGCAATGGCGCTCGACACTCTTGCGATTGCGCTTGTCCCAATTGCAAATCTTTCAGAGAGAAGAGTAGAGCGGATATTGAACCCCGTTTACAGCGGCCTTCCCGCCTTTCTTGCTACTGAAGGAGGTCTGAATTCTGGCTATATGGTTACGCAATACACCGCTGCTTCGCTCCTAGCCGAATCGCGTATTCTTTCGCATCCAGCGAGCGTCGACACGGCGTCCGTGTCCGCTGGTCAAGAAGACCACGCCAGTATGGGAATGGCCTCTGGCAAGAAGTTACTTCGTGTTGAACGGAATTTATGGTACATTGCAGCAATCGAGTCGATGTGCGCTGCGCGGGCGGCTGAGCTGGCAAACAGAGTGTCCGGGCTTGGTCCGGCCTCCCGCGCTATGTATGAAAGAGTGCGCAGCGTGGTCCCGCAAACAGACAAAGACATTGTTTTGGGCCCCCTAATCGAAGAACTTGCGCGGGTCATTGCAGGTCCTTCAGTAGGCTGGTGGCTCTGAGGCCTTATGTATAACAAGCTAGAGTCGGGAGAACTTGCTCTTTTCAGCAGAAATGTTGAAATTCCTGATAAGGTAGGCATCTGGCGTAGTTGCGTTCGGTACCGTATCCACGTCGAAATTCAGCTCAAACTTGGCATCCTTATTCCTCCCCGAGAGTATTACATGGAAGTCTCCTCGGGGGCCCTTTTTGGCCAAAGCGCTATTTGCTTTGAGGCCAAGTCCACGGTCGCGCGCCCAAAACCAGGCTTCCACCTCATGCGCTGAATACTGAATCAATTCGTCTATACTGCCGGTTCTTTTCTCGGAGATAAACTTCGGCATCAACGATTTCTTGCACTCCTTTGTCAGGCGATCTATGTAGATGTAGGCTTTCTCGACCAACTCTTTAGCGGACTGCGGGTCGGTCATTGTGTTTCAGTTTCCCCTCGCTTCCTTACCCATCAGGAACAATCTCTTTTTTAGGTTTGTGAGTATATACAAGTGGAACCTTGGAATCTTCCGCATTCATTTGAAAGCGCTCCCAACTAGCGTAATAGAACCTAAAGTGACTCGCCATTCTTTTCCCGTATCACGTTGACAATAACAAATTCAGCGATATCATTTCCTACTAAGTCTCGAACGTGCCAGCTGTGCGCCTTTGACCATTGTGGACAACTTGGAGAACGCTACATCCCGTGCTAGGAGTTTTAATCCGCAATCCGGATTAACATGAACACTAGATTCTCCGAAAAGCTCGACTCCACGAGAAATCGCAGCTGCAACTTCTTCTGGCTTCTCGACTCTCGGGTTGTGAACGTCAATAACCCCTAGTCCAATCTCGTACTTTGGAGCACTTTTTGCAAACAAATCAAGGTCGTGGAATTTTCGGTTGGCAAATTCGAGCGCGAATTGCGACACATGTATCTCATTAAGATACGGAATCAACGATGAATAGTCTCCGTAGCAAATATGAATCCCAACTTTGGCCCCTACGTTTGAAACGGCCCGATTTATCACTTTTATTGCCCAATCGAGTTCATTAGCATGAGTCGAAAGCGCAGGTTCGTCAATCTGAATGAACTTTGCCCCATTGCTTTCGAGGTCCCGGATCTCGGCATTCACAACCTTGGCGAGGTCCTCAGCCAGTTCCTGCTTCGACGAGTAGAATTCATTATACGACCAGTCGGAAAGCGTATACGGTCCTGTGATTGTAACTTTTATTCGTTTGGTCGTCGACCGCCTCGTAAAGAGAAATTCATCACGCAGGATTGGGTGGGGCCGACTTATCCTGTTAATGACGGCGGGTTTGTTGTAGTGGGCCGTTCCCCACACTCTCACGTCGCCATAGAAAACAAAGCCCTTGAGCCGCTCGGCAAAGAATTCAATCATTTCATCCCTGCGCATTTCCCCATCCGTTAGGGAGTCGACTCCGGCAAGCTCGTGCTCTTTGATGGTGAGGAGTGCTGCATCGTCCATGACAGAATCCAACTCCGCAGAAGTGATTTCTCCCCTTCGGTGAGAGCCTATGGCCTCCCTCAGCCAAACAGGGCGTGGGTAGCTCCCAATCACACTACTCGGTATCAGAGGTTCAGGAGACGATGTGTCAATGTTCATTGACTATTCATCTCCTCTGCGGCCCCAAGTATGGTCACTTTCTTGCGACCAACAGATTCTGGCAGAAGATCCAAGGAGCCATTATTTGAAATCGAGCACACTTTAAGGTTGTTTTTCCTGGCAAGGCTAATCGCTCGTTTGATATCTCCCTTTCGCTCTAAGAGGGTGTTTCTGCAATCGATCAGACCCAAACTCAAGGGCATACCCCGCGCGTAGGGATCGATTTCCTTGAACAAGTCCGAGATGATTCTAATCCAGCCCTCCCAATCTTTAACGTTTGAACCACCGTGCAGTGTGGTAGAACTGACATCAATGGATACTGAGGCAGGGTTAAGTTGGGAAAGCACCCGGAGTACAAGCGGATTCGGACGCGAGTAAGGAATGGTAAACCAGAGTTTTTGCCCAATATCAGCGGTAAATTTGCTATAAGGCGGTAACAGCTTTTCAAGATTTTCCGGTGTCGCAAATCCAATGGCGGGATCACAGACTTGAACGCCCTTCAGACCTAATCCAACTATTGTGTCAAGCTCTGCCCTTAGCGCAACGGCGAGATCATCCAAAAGAGTGGCAAACGAGGAGTAATAACGATTTTCACAGAGCCTTGCAAATGTGAGCGGACCCGGTATGAATCCTCTGAGCTTGCCGGCTCCTCCAAACCTTAGGCTCCTTTTCCAGAACTGCAAAGTGGACGAGTATTCAAAAGATATTTTTCCCTTGATCAGTGGTTTTCTGTAGTAGGCGTTATTGTCAAAGAAGCGCATCAGCCCATCGGTTTCAACGCCCTTCAAACCTCCGCGAGTAAAAGGCTGAAGCAGGTCATCCCAGTTGTATAGGCCATCAGAAATTATGTCAATACCCGCTTTCGACTGGAATTCCATGCACTCCTTGGTCTTCGCATCTATTCGTTTTGTTAACTCTACAAGGGTAACACTGCCGTGGTTATACCCATTCTTGACCTCGATAAGGTCTCCCATCGGAAAACCGTCGTTGACTGCACTTTGCACACGTTGCACCTCTCAATGCAACCCCTTGACAAAACTCAGCCCGCCGTCGAGGTCGGCGGGGCTGATTACGCACAAGTGCAGTCCATCCCTCAGTACCTGGTTGGAGAGGGCCGACACATCAGAAATGTCCGGCATCTGTGGCATTCCAATTCTTTCGAAAATTGCACGGTTAAGGGGGGTAGGAACCATTACGCTCACGTAGGTTGTCACCTTCTGGTCACGGAGCAGTGCCTTCAGCGACTCGTATTCTGAAATTGACTTCAAGGGAACGGAATACACAAAATCAGGCCGTCGTCTGAGCTTTTTATGCGTGACGGCAATCTTCGCCGGATCTACGAGAACACCCAACTTTGTGTTAGAATTTTCGAGGAGTCCTTCATGGCGCACAAGTTCGAGGCATTCCGTGGGAGTGAGTCCGGAGGTCCGGGGGCCCTCCCCCTGAACGAATAGTAAGGCGTCAATATCCCACACATCTGCCGAACGGGCCAGCGACTTTACCGACTCTAAAGTCTGGCTTCTTGTGCGAACGTGGCATATCACGGGAATCCTGTATACCTCCTTGATATACTGGGCCGCGGTTATTGACATGCTATGAGATTCACCGGTCGGAGTGTCAGTTATGTCGATCCCCTTCGCACCTGCTGCAATTGCGCCCAAAACGGCGTCATCCAGCTCGTGGCGCGTATTCCGGATGGATGGTGGAGTGACCTCAAACAGTATACTCAGTTGCTCTGGCCACCTTTCTCTCCTAGCGCTACGTTCACTAGCTTGTCCACCTCTTTCGCTGTGGTTTGAAAATCTGCGGAATTGTCAACCGAGTGAAAGCGGGGATAGTCATCGTCAAGGTCAGATTCCTGATTCCATTCACTGAGTAACTCCTTTTCATCTGCGGGGTCTCCCTCTCTCGCACGCCTTTTTATTCGTTCAGCCGACACGCCCGGATCGCATTTCACTGCGATTATCAGCTCGCAGACCTCGCTCAGCCAGACTAGTTCATTCCTATAACGGGCGTCCTTTAAGACCACATTCCCGTGGGGAAAGTTGCTTGACCAGTAGGAAATAAAGATGTCTCTTCCAAAGGCATCCGAAAGGCCCTTACCCAGGCGACGGAGTGTCTGCCTGTCTTCACGGTCAAACAAGTCCTTCGCTAGATTGCGTAGAGGTTCATAGAACGAAACAATCCTGAAGTTGTATTTTCGTGATAAATATTCAGCGACCGAATCCTTTCCGCATCCTGCATGGCCCACGAGTCCGAGCGTAATCTTCGGCCTGACATCCCCTCTTATTGTACTCAAGTCTACTTGTGCCAGCCGTTTTGGGTCCTACGGTTTCATAAAAGGTTTCGGAATAGTGAATGACTCAGGATAGCGAATAATCAAATATCACTGTGGTCCATATGATTGCTGGGTTTCGAGTGACGGATTGCGCCAATGTGAGGACGATAGCATCCGATGGGCGATTGAGCACGTTTTGTGTAGAGTCGCCCGATGTCATCGCCGTGCTGAGAATCCTTGTTCCCGCATTGGAACAGGATTATCTGGATCAGTGCATTATTGAGGTAGTTGAGCAGTATGGGAAAGGCTCAATTGGGCCAGACGACTCCACCACGTCAGTTGTCACAATCAATGTGCCAAGCCACAGGCTTGAGATCCACGAAATCAGCAAGTCACCGGAACTAGCCACTGAACTTTGTCGGCTCGCAAAGAGCAGCAGCAGGTTTGATTTTATACTTAACGGCGCTAGGCTGGAACCTTGATTGCCCCGCCGCGTAGGATACGTGCAAAACTCATAATGACTTATGTCATAATCCTTAAATAGCAAGGCCACAGATGTATGTAGTGAACTAGATGACCTCAACAACCACACCGAATTTGGAGTTCGATTACAGCAAGTATAACTTTCGTGAAGATACAAAGTACCTCTTCATTACACAGAAAGGACTTTCGAAAGAAGTGGTGGAAGAAATCTCCAAGATGAAGAATGAGCCAGAGTGGATGCTCAATTTCAGGCTACGGGCTCTTGACGTGTTTTACAAGAAGCCACTGCCTATGTGGGGTGCTGACCTAACCAAGATAGATTTTGACGAACTGAGGTACTATCTTAAGCCAACCGAGGGGCAGGGAAAGACTTGGGAGGAGCTGCCGGAGGGCATCAGGCGGACGTTCGAACGACTGGGCATTCCGGAGGCTGAGCGCAAGTACTTTGGCGGTGTTGGGGCCCAATACGATTCAGAGTCGGTGTATCATAGCATAAGGGAGGACCTAGAGAAGCAGGGGGTCATTTTCACAAATATGGACTCCGCGCTAAAGGAGTATCCAGAAATCGTGAGGAAGTATTTTGGTACGATTGTTCCTCCCGAAGACAACAAGTTTGCTGCGCTTAACAGCGCAGTTTGGAGCGGCGGAAGCTTCGTCTATGTGCCAAAAGGGGTGAATGTCGAAGTACCTCTACAAGCATATTTCCGGATAAATGCGAATAATATGGGGCAATTCGAGAGAACGCTGATTATCGTAGAGGAGGGGGCAAAGGTCCATTACATGGAAGGCTGCACGGCTCCGATATATTCCTCAGACTCTCTGCACGCGGCAGTGGTAGAGATAATCGCTCATGAAGGGGCACAGGTAAAGTATACAACAATTCAGAATTGGTCTAGCGATGTTTACAATCTGGTCACGAAAAGAGCTCATGCAAAGCGAAACGCCACTGTAGAATGGGTTGACGCAAATATCGGTAGCAAAGTCACAATGAAGTATCCGTCAATATATTTGCTAGGCGAAGGTGCACGCGGAGAAATCACCTCAGTTGCTTTCGCTGGCAAGGGCCAGCATCAGGATGCTGGCGGAAAGGTTATTCATCTAGCCCCTAACACTACCTCAAGAGTCACTTCAAAGTCCATTTCAATGAAGGGAGGAAGGACCACATACAGAGGGCTCCTCAGGGTCGCAAAAGGGGCTACAAATGTGAAATCGAGCGTGCGTTGTGATGCTCTGCTGGTTGACGACATATCTGGAACGGACACCTATCCCTATAACGAAATTTTCGACAGCACTGCGGCCGTTACTCACGAAGCAACGGTAGGAAAAATCAGCGACGATCAGATCTTCTACCTGATGAGCCGGGGCATACCAGAGGCTAAAGCACTCACCCTGATAGTGATGGGGTTCATTGACGAGTTCGCGCGGCAACTTCCTATCGAGTTCGTCGTCGAACTGAATAAGATCATAAACATGGAAATGGACAACGCCGTCGGTTAGTCCTGCTCTATAGGCGAGCCAACCGTGACATCTATGCAGGCCACCAGTGCGGTGGCTTCAAGGATGCCTGATTTCAGAGATGAAGACATCCTGCGGCTTTCAAGAGAGTTGAACGAACCCGAGTGGCTGGCGAATTTCAGGCTGGATGCCATTACCTCGTACCGCAGGCTTGAGGTGGAATCTTCCCTTCTTTTCCAGAAATATGTTGGCTTGACCGGAGCAGATCTAGGGGATTTCGAATATCTGGTGACTGAAACGAGCCCCGAGCAGAGCCTACTCTCACAGCCGAATTCACACAAAAAAGAAGCAACTTGGTTCAGTTATTCAGTGGACCCGACAGCATTGCAAAAGAGTGCAGTCAGAGTGATGGACTTGTCATCTGCTCTCTCCAGCTGTCCCGAACTGCTGAGAAGGGCATTCGAGTCCAAGGCGGTTCGCTCTAGGGATGACAAGTTTGCGGCAATGATTAACGCACTTTTTAATCGAGCTATATTCATACATGTGCCGGCAAACGTAGCTCTCGAAACACCCGTACACATACATTCGAAGACAAGGCCGGGCAAAGCCGCCGCAATCTACCAAATTATAATTCTAACCGAGGCTTTGTCTTCTGCTGTCGTGCTGCAAGAGGGAAGCTCGGTACCATCTGGGCGACCATCCTTGGAAGCTTCCGCGGTTGATGTGCAGGTGGGGCCAGGTTCACACGTAGCATTCGCAGGAGTGAACGACCACTCAAACGAGGTTTATGTGATCTCAAACAAGAGGGCGGTTGTTGACCGTGATGCCAGCGTGAGCTGGACGCTTGCGGATATGGGCGGCTCAGTAGTACGCGGGCGACTTGAAAGTGAGATGATCGGCCAGGGATCTTCGTCGGATGACGTACAGGTCATTTTTGGCAATGGCACACAGAAATTTGATATGACAAGCAATATCAATCTCTCAGTTCCAAACACTACTGGTACATCGCTTTCGAAAGCAGTGCTCAACGACTCTTCAGAGTCCATTATGAAAGGGATGGTCAAGATTCGAAATGGAGCAAAGAACTCCAGAGCCTACCTATCTCTCCACGCCATGCTGCTAAGCAAGTCTTCTCGGGCGGAACCCATACCGACTTTAGAGATAGATACCAATGAGGTAAAAGCAACTCACTCAGCTGCTGTCGAGCAAATTGACCCTGAGCAGGTTTTCTATCTTACAACTAGGGGACTCGGTGAAGACACCGCGAAGAGGCTCATCATGCTTTCCTTCTTTGAAAAGGCGGTGGAGAGAGTCCCGTCACCAACACTTCGCATGAGAATTCGTGCACTTGTAACTGACAAGTGGCTGGGTAGAGTTGGTACGGAGGCCGACCACGGTGAGGACTCGTTCGAATGGGCACTAAACTTCGCTAGCAAGACGCCGACTGTAAGCGATATTTTCGAGGGCCATTACAAGTACAGGAAAACTGTCGAAGGGTAGTAGCTAGAGGCTCTATTCTGGCTTCCTGTGGGTTTCGAACCACGACAGGGTTCTGCGGTTAGCGTCCAGAACGTGGGCTCGTTCAGTAAACCCATGGCCCTCACGCGGATAGACGATAAGACTCACTTCCTTTCCGAGGTCGTTTAGTGCACGAAAGAATTGAAGCGACTGGCCCACGGGGACAAAGGGGTCTCTTTCTCCGTGCAGTAGCAGCAACGGAGTCTTCACATTCTGGACGTGTCGGATAGGAGAAAAGTCAACGAATTTGTGAAAGGAATACGGAGACTCGTTGTAATGAATTGCATCCCAGTCACTCAAGCTGGAACAGCCGTGGAAGCTTAACCAGTCGGAGATGCCGAATCGCGCAACGGCGCCGGCGAAAATGTTTGTCTGAGTCACGCCCCACATTGTCATGTAACCCCCATAGGAACCGCCAGTCAGATAGATTCTTTTTTCGTCTATTCCACCGCGCTCGACTAGAGATTGAACTCCGGAGATTATGTCCTGTAGATCTTGACCACCCATATCTCCGATGTTGGATTCCGCAAATCTTACTCCGCGGCCCGTGCTTCCTGTGAAGTTAGGATAGAATACCACATAGCCCTTTGACGCAAAAACTTCTCCTCCGTCCATGTACTGCCACCTTACACTTCCTGTGGGCCCGCCGTGAACCTGTACTATCAGCGGTGCCAGACTTCTACTGCCGAGATTCTGTCCCCCGCGGACGAAACCCTCAAGCTCCACTCCGGCCGAGCCAACCCATTTGTATTTGTTCATAGCAAATTGAGTGACATCTGGAACGTGGAAGTCGACACCAAAATGTGTCAGCCGTGTAAAATCCTTCGTCCTTAAATCAAGTCGCCAGATATCGGAAGCCATGTGAGCGCTTTGGGAACTAAAGACGATTGAGTCATTTAGAAGACTAAATTTTGGAAGACGACTGGGATTTATCGTAAGCTCATTCCTCCATATCTCATTTATCTGCAGATTGTCAAGCCTTAACTTGAGGACAAGAGAAGCACTACGTTGATTAGCGACTAGGATTGCATCTTGTCCAACCCACTCCGCCCAGGAAACGCTGAGCTCCATATCCCTTGTAATATTCTCCAATTTCCCGGATTCGATATCTAGAAAGCAAACATCCCCACTTTGCACTCCCCTGTCACTCCAGAGTGACTGCATGAACAGTGCATGTTTTCCATCTGCTGAGAGTCGCGGAGACCCGACCTGCCGCCCGGGGTTCCTGTACAAATCCTGGTAGGAGCCATCTTCAAGGTTAATCCTTGTCAGCCTCGAATTGTACCAAGAGCGTTCGAATGGGAGGTCAGAAACCACGGCTATCGCAGTAGCCTTTGTTGATACCGCATCCACCTCCCAGATATTGAGGTCGTTCTTGACTCTTTTTGATGTACCGGTCAGGCTATCGATTATCCAGAGCCTTCTGAAACCGGTTCTCCGTTCGACGATGATTTCGTCGGTATCGGCACCCTCAGAGTCGGAGTTCCGCTCTGCTTGTTCCTTAGCAATCGCGAGGACTAGGCGGTTATCAAGCCAGAGAAAGCTCTCTACGCTTCCAGGGATGCGCGACCGCGAAATCTCTCCACCTTCGGCCGGAATGAAACAGAGAGTAATCGGTCTATCATCTGAACCTGCCGCGTTGGACTGGAATCGATTTGAGAGAAAGCCAACCACTTCCCCATCCGGAGACGGCTTTGGTGAGGTATCGGTGAATTCACCCGAAGTCAATTTCTTCATACGCCCGGACTTGTTCAGGCGGTAGACTGCAGATTTGAGGTATGTGTTCGCGTTGCTGTACTGTTCACCTACAGAAAACACAATTGACTCTGTGGTGTGCGAAGTGTAAGGTGATGAAATGGCGAGAGGAGCGAGAAGGTCCTCGAACTCGAGTCTGCTCATTCGCCGTAGAGGGGTTATATTCGATTTAAGACTGGTGGCTAGCTCCAAGTAATTTGCTGTCTGCAGCTCGAGTCCTGCTGGCATGCATTTTGCAGGCTTGTTACTAGCAGTTGACTTGGCCGCGGCTGCTAGCCTTCCTTGTTCTTCGTCATTGGAGCTTGAGTGGCGCGAGGCTATTGGCTTATCTACTCACACAACATTATCCATTCGAACGCCTAGCTTTATGCCTCAACTTGTGCCCTTCAAGGCGACAGTGGCTCCCGCTCGTTTCCCGGTGCCTAGGCGAAGTAACTTGCATTTAAGGATAAGGATATGGAGTATAGGCGTCCGCATGAGATATTCGCCGCCGAAAGAAGCCGGCTATGCCTTATATCACTCCGAGAACCAATACACATCACCTTCATGACCTCTGAACTTGAGATAATTGATTTACATGCCAAAGTGGGGGATAAACAAATCCTCAACGGTCTTGATTTGAAGGTTCGACAGGGAGAACTACACGCAATTATGGGCCCGAATGGCTCTGGCAAGACCAGTCTGTCCTACGTTATTTTGGGCCATCCAAGATATTTGGTTACACATGGTGACATCCGGCTTGACGGCCAGAGCATACTGAAACTCAAAACGGACCAGCGGGCGAAACTAGGTATTTTCCTAGGCTTCCAATACCCAGTCGAAATTCCTGGGCTAAGACTTGGGAGTTTCCTTCGTACACTTTCGACTGAACTTAGGAGCGACAAGACCCCGGTTAGCCAGTTTTATGCTCAAGCCAGAAAAGATCTTTCGCGACTAGAACTCAGCGATTCTTTTCTTTCTCGCTCGCTGAACGAAGGATTTTCAGGTGGTGAAAAGAAGAGGGCAGAGATTCTGCAATTGATGATCGCAAACCCCAGGTTTGCAATTCTTGATGAAACCGATTCCGGATTAGACGTAGACGCATTGAAGCTTGTTTCGGAGGCCATCAATAATATGAAGGGTCCCTCTCTTGGCATGATATTAATAACGCATTATCAGAGAATACTCAAGCACGTCAAGCCTGACTATGTGCACATCCTGATAGATGGCAAGATAGTAAAGTCCGGTGATGCGAGCTTGGCTGATGTGATTGAGTCGAAGGGTTATGAAATTCAGAAGACCCCTGCCTCAATATGAGGCGTTTATCTGAATTTTACTGAGAACAGGATCGATCCCCAACTAAACCAGCAACATCATGCGAATTGAGTTTCGGCACATCTCAGCCCATTGGGGGCTGCGGTAAACCCGGTCAGTGACTGCTGGACTCGCCCCATACCGCAACCGTCTATCTCAATGCTTCGACAAGCGTTAAATCCCGCAGCCATTATATCTGCGCCTCAATTGCGTCAGATGCACTACTCGCGTATTTTTTCGACCAAGAAGCAGAAGGTCGTTAGCCTCGCTGAGTTCGTAACTTGGGCGATCAGAAGTTCGAAGCTGACAAACGGCATCATGATTGTCGCGGTCCAGGGCGATGCAGCAATGGTTGTTACCTGTACAACCGCAGCGGCTCACGTTATATTGAGAGATCTTCAATCAGCTCAGTATCTTGCAAACGCATTTGGATTCGTGACTCTCCCGATTTATTCAAGAAAGCTCTTTCCTCCTGGTGAGGGCCTATTTCTCTTAGAGACGGACTCCAAGCGAAGTCGTCGTAAAGTGCACCTTACCCTCATCGGTGAATAGTTATTGTCACTTATTGAATCTACAGCAGCAGCCTATGCACTCGGAATTTCCTTGGCGGCGCCACCAGGGCCAATAAACATCATGATTCTCAACGATGTCCTCAGGAAATCATCCATTGCCGCAATGTTGGTTGGTCTCGGAGCTGCATCCGCGGATGGCATTTTCTTTCTTGCCGTTTTTTTCACAGGAACGAGAGTGCTTGGGCAGATTGATCTGGTGCGGGTGCTTTATCCTCTCGGCGCAGCTTTTTTGTTTTACCTTGGAACGTCGTTACATCAGGGACCAGAGCCGGCTACAAGAAACATGCTCAGGGGACAGGGCGCGGGGGGATATTTGAAAGGTTTGACGGTAGGTATTACTAATCCATTGCAGATAGGTTGGTGGATCACAGTTGGGCTCCCCCTGTCCTCGCTGTTTGGATTGAGTTTCGCTGGCGGTTTTTTTTCCGGAATTTTCACATGGCTCGTATGCTATATCTCGCTCTTGAGCTATTTCAGGCAACAGTTTTTGGCCCTTACGAAATATGTAAAGATAATGTCTGGCCTGATATTGGTGGGCTTCGGCGCCTATTTTTTCTTAAAATTCCTTACTGCAATTGTTTAATAGCAGTCACGAATTTTAGAATCATACTCTTAAATGAGGCCTCGAGAATGGTGACCCGTGCCCTCTGAAGGGAAACCCCATGCGGTGTTGGGCAACAGCACTCTAACGTTCGTTTTCGACCGCTATGGAAACATTTTGCACTTGTACTTTCCTCACGTGGGCATGTGGCAGCACATGTCACAGTTTAGAGCGGGCTCCTTCCTTAATGGGAAGTTCAGCTGGTTCCCGCCTCATTCGGACCACGCGCACTCTGAGCAATCTTATACTGAAGAATTGGTGCTTAAAACTAACATGGAATTAGAGGGCCTTTCGCTTGAATACAGCGACATAGTCCATCCCCAGAGGAATGTCTTTATCAGGCGTTTTTCTTATAGAGGCGGCTCACAAGGTACCGCTAAGCTCTTCTTCTACAACCGTCTAAATATAAACGAAACTTATTACGGAGAAACAGTCTTTTACGACCCCGATAATCACAGTCTTGTCCACTTTAAGAATGGATATTTCTTTCTGATACACTGCGTACCAAATTTTTCAAATTACGCCTGTGGGGAACACACCGTACATGGACTCCTCGGAACTTTTGTCGACGCAGAAGATGGCTCGCTCAGGCGCAGCGAGGTGTCACACGGCTCCGCCGACTCAACCATCGAGTTAGAGCTTCGGCTTGAAACCGAGTGGAAGAGCGGATATTATGTTTTGATTGCCGGAAGGAGCTTGAATGAAGTAAGCTCGGAACTGAGCTACTTATACTCCAAGGATTTCGCCAAAGTTTTCGAGGAATCTCGGGCCTACTGGTCCTCTTGGGCAAAGCACAGGCCGCGACTTGATTCCGGACTGCCTCAAAAGATAAGGTCAGTCTACATGAGTTCAATGTATGTCCTGGAAAACTCCACGGACGCGGAAGGCGCAGTAATTGCTTCCTTGGATTCAATGAGCGCACGCTTCAGCGGTGACTCCTATGCATATTGCTGGTGGCGTGATGCCGCGTATGCGACCATCGCATTCAGCGAAGTTGGAATGTGGAGCTCGGCGCTCAGGTTTCTGAAGTTTGCTGCGAGAAATCAGGCGCCTGAAGGGTATTTCTACCACAGGCACCGGGCGGACGGCTCATGGGGATCCACTTGGCACAGAAAACCGTTCATACAGCTGGACCAAACCGCGGCCATGCCCCTCGCTGTGTACGCGTACTACAAGTATTCGAGTGACGTCGCGAGCTTGCTGCAACTATGGCCAATGGTAAGAAATTCCGCGAACTTCCTCGTGAGTCGCATGGCAGGCGGAAAGCTGGCTCCGTCCTATGACCTTTGGGAAGAGAGTTACGGGGTGCACGTGTATACCTTGGCGTCCGTTTGCCAGGGGCTTTTCTCTGCGGAGAGAATCGGCGATGCGCTGGGTAAAGACAGGAGAGGATGGTCTGAAACTGCACGAATACTTCAGAAGCAGTTGTTAGCCGACATTAAAGACGGATTGCCCGCTCGTCTTCTGGATACCGATGACCGAAGAGTGGATTCTTCTATGTTGTTCCTAATAAACTTCGGACTGCTGTCCCCTGCCTCGGCAGAAGGAAGGGCCTTGGTAGCTAACTTGGAGCGTAAACTGTCAAAGGGGTCGGGCATAGCGCGTTATGAGGGAGACACTTACTGGGGGTTTGAGAATCCTTGGATGATTTCCACCCTCTGGCTGGCACAGGCGCTTATGGCCGGCGGACGTTTCGTAGACGCATACAAATACATCGAATGGGTATCTCAGCGCGCGACCTCAACGGGGTTACTGCCTGAGCAGGTCAGCTCAGAAAATTATCGCTCGGCCTCCGTGACACCATTGACATGGAGTCATGCCTCCTTTATTTCTGCAGTGAATGAGTTCACTACCGAGGGTAAAGTGGGCTCTTTAGCACTTGTTTGAATGTTTGGCCATATTGCAAGCTACGAGTGGGGTAAATCTCTTACTGGAAAACCATCTAGTTTCTCAGCTCACCCAGTCGCTGTCACTGCAGCACCTGAGTTTGGATGAAAGTGATTGTCAGGCAGTCAAACCCCTTAGCTCTCTTGTTATGGTTTCAACCAAGCCTTAAGTAGTGGCCCTCTGCGGGATGCGTAATGCTTTCCGCCGAGGCCGTGCCCGTTCGTGTGCTTAACTTGCTTGTAAGGTACGGCCCAAAGAAAGCCGTGGATGGTCTTACGTTCGAGGTGGGTCGCGGTGAAATCTACGGATTACTTGGACCAAACGGTGCAGGGAAAACTTCGACAATCAAGGCGATGATCGGCCTCGTGGACATGGAGGGAGGTAGCGTGTCAGTATATGGTCGAGACGTACGCAATGAGGCAGTTGAAGTAAAGTCCTTGGTGGGCACCGTGCTCGAGAGTCCGGTGCTCTTCGATTCTCTCACTCCGAACGAGTTCTTCGAGTTCGTAGGCTCCGTGAGAAAGCTCAAGGATGAAAAACGCGTCAAGGTGCTTGTCGATGCACTAGAGCTCGGAGAATATGTGGATACCCCTATTGCTGCACTTTCCATGGGCAACAAGCAGAAAGTTGCAATGATAACTGCACTGATGCACGAACCCAAACTTCTCATACTTGATGAGCCTTTCAACGGTCTGGATGTCAGGTCGGTCGCAATATTCAAGGACTTGATATTGAACCAGGCAGAAAAAGGGGGGGCTGTCCTATTTTCAACACACATTATGGAGGTCGCAGAACGAATTTGCACGCGTGTGGGAATAATTGATAAAGGCAAGATGGTCGCAGAAGGTACCGTTGACCAGTTAAAGGCGACTATCAGAGGCTCAACCCTCGAAGAGGTTTTCCTAAAGGCGACTAACCTAGAGCAAGAAATCAGCGGAATCATCAAGGGGTTGGGTTGAATCACCCGTGAAGGTCATAATTCCTCACCCGGGCTTTTTTTGCATCTTTTATTTATGAGAGGTTGTCCTTGAACCAGTGACGGCAGAGCCTACTGACAGATTTAAGGCCAGTCGGCCAAAAGTTGAAGATTACGTGTATCGCGAGATACTGTTTCAGGGTTACTCTGCGAACAGGTTGAGCGGTCTTTCTCCTCCCCATGCAAAGAGGGCAATTCGGAGTTCACAAAACTCCAAAAGAATTTTCGCCGCGATTTATGGATTAATATTCGCAGTTTCAATGTTTGCGACGTATGTTAGCGGGCCCTCGTTCTATAGCGCGATGCCGATAGTGGCGTTCGTGGGTATATTTCTTTTCGTGTTCGTTTCAGGAGTGCAGCTGTCTTATGGTGCATCGGCTGGTCCGCAGATAAGGGATGTTCTGAATGTGCTCCCACTTACCCAAGATAAGATTGAGCACTACGCGACTCGGGCCTTCCTGAAGACAATGGATCTGCCGCTTTTGGTTGCGCTGTTTGTGCTTGCGTTCACATCATTCCTCATGGGGGTTAGAGTTGCAATAGCCGGCTTGCTTTCTGCGGTTGCGGCCATATCTCTTGGTCTCTTGGGTATCGCATTACTTATCAACGTCTTTAGGAGGTATTCCAGGTTCAGCCGCGGCGCGAGCCTGGTGCGTGTGCTCGCAATTCTTCCTGTTATTCTTTTGTCGGTGGCTTCACCAACGTTGATTCGCGCTAACTTCAGCTGGCTCGGAAGTTCGCTTCCCTATGTACCTGTCTTAAACTTCTCGGCGCTGGCTGGAGGGAGTCTGCCCGCGACCATTTTCAGCATGATTTACGCAGCTTTGTTCGCATTGACCGGCTACTTTTCGTTCAAACGAAGCTCGCTATTGCTCTTATCTCCCTACGTTGGGACAACCAGCAATACAGGAGAATTTTCTGTCACTCTTCGCTCTCCGGTGATCGCCATAATCAGAAACGATATTAGGCAGCTTTTCAGGTCTCCCAGATTAGTCGGAGTGTTTCTACTCCCTCTAGTGTTTGTCGTCCTCCTCCTTGTTTCGGTGGTGCAGGTTGGGCTTGGGTCAGGGAGCGTGACATTCGACGTGGCCTTTCTTCAGTTCGTGGTTCCCATGGCGTTCTCTGTTTCTTATATTCCGTATGCCCTGTATTTTTCCGAGCTCAAGGGATACGCTTACTTTAAGATGCTCCCAATATCCGTGTTTGTCAATATTGGAAGCAAGGTTGTCGTTACCTGCGGGTTCTATGCCGTCGCGGCGACTTTGTTGGTTGTCATGCTGTCCCGGATAACGGCTGCAGCGGACTTTATACTTCCAGTCTATGCGTTGCTCGCGCCGTTATTGGCGTCAACTTTGCTTTCTGCAATCTATTTCTCCTATATGATTCGTCACATGGCTATGGGGACCACTACCATGCTCATGAATCTGGTCTACAGCATCACAAACGGGATTGTGTTCGTAATTCCTGTTGCAGCTTATTACGTGGCACTTTTGCTGGGACTGGGTGGAATGCGAGAGCTCGAGGTGCTTCTGTCAGCTTCGATGATTGAGATAGCCATACTTGCGCTAATGGCCCATCACGTGGTTCGATAGTTAGCTCGATTCGGCGAAAAGGGGTCATCGTAGGGGTGTTTCGCGGCGGTAGCCAGCTTTCAGCTTCTGCAGTAGGTCGCTATCTTACACTCCACTCTGGCCGTAATAAATATCAAACGTCGCTGGCTCAATCTCGGAGAGCTGAGCTGGCCGCAAGTTGTTTTTCAGCTCAATTTATCACTAACGGGGTGGAAGACCCTCTTGCCTCATCAACGGGAGGTCATCATAATCTTATATTAGCAGGCAAGCGTGTGCTGTGCTGATATGGTGGAGCACTCTTCGGAGTGGCTGCTCACTAATGCCTATGGCGGCTACGCATCAGGCACCCTTTCAGGGATTAATACCCGCTCCTATCACGGACTGCTCAATTCGGCTTCGATAACAGGAGGCGACCGGTTTCAGTTACTGAACACGCTTGAAGAATATGTGCGTATTGGGTCTGAAGTATTCGCGATTTCAAGCCACAGATATAAAGACGTAACATACCCAGACGGATTAACCAGGCTGCTCGCGTCGGAGTGGTCAGATGGAAGAGTTTGGTGGCTATACCTTGTTGCCGGCTGTCATATCCTCAAGGAAGTTGAGTTCAGTCGCGAAACTGAGAGAATTCAGGTCAGATACTCGTCGCAAAACGATTTTGAGCTAAATCTCCGACCACTGCTCAGTTTCAGGTCGCATCACGGAACTCGGCAGTGGGGCCCCTCGAAATTCAAGACGGACCGTGGTGAGTCGGTTCGGGTATCGGAAGAAGGGGGGTGGCCAGGCTCCCTCAGATTATCTTTCCAAGGGGGAGTCTTCACTCCAAATCCTGTATGGTACTATAATTTTCTATACGAAGAAGAAGTTGAACGCGGGGGGAACGCCATTGAGGACCTGTATAGCCCGGGAGAATTCACGCATTCTGGCAAGGAGGCAAGGCTAGTAGCAGAGGTCGAGCCATGTATCTCCCCTGTCGAGCTCCGGAAAACGGACTTTCCACTTGATTACTTCCTAGTCGGAAACTCAACCGGTAGCTTGGTGGTTGCGGGCTATCACTGGTTCTGGGACTGGTGTAGGGACTCAATGATCTTTCTTCCAACCTATGTTCAGCGCGGTGGCGACCTGAAGATTGCTGAATCTATTCTTGACCGCTACTTTGGAGCAATGGAAGGAGGTTTTATCCCAACTGGGTTCGATGAGTGGAAGGGGCGGCCCTATTTCACGTCGGTCGACTCGTCTCTCTGGGCGGCCAACGCTGTAATCGCAATTCAACAACTAACTGGAAACCAAGGGTTCAAAGGTAAATATCTTCCATATTTGGTGAAAATCCTGGACGGTTACAATCAAGGCGGGAAGTTTGGCGCGACGGTTAAGGATCACCTACTGAGTCACACCACCCCTGGCGCTACATGGATGGACGGCGCCTTCGAGGGGGTGTACTATACGCCAAGGACGGGCTACGCGGTGGAAGTCAATGCCCTTTGGGGTTCGCTTCTGGCCGGGCTCGCGAAACTTGAGGAGACCGAGAAAGACAGGGAAGCGCTGGGTGAGGAATGGTTAAAGTTCCGCGGGGCGTTCGAAAGGAAGTTCTCGTCCAGCTTCGGATTATGTGATGTCCTGGGACTAGACCAGTCAGCAACACCGCAAATACGCCCAAATATGCTCTTTGCGACTTCACTCGTGGACGGTATGGTTTCCAGAGAAACCGCGGTCAAAGTTATAGTCACGTGCCGTGAACATTTGCTCACATCCTTTGGATTGCGCACGCTCAGCCCAAAGGATCCAGGGTATAAACCAGTGTACACTGGAAGCAGGAAGCAGAGAGACGCTGCTTATCATAATGGTACTGTCTGGCCTTGGCTTATCGGGGCATATGTGGATTCATGTGCGAACTACCTTCCCGGTGAGCTACAATTTGCACGAAGAATATTCGAACCTTTATACCGCCTAGCGAGTGAAAATCAGGGATTAGTTCCCGAGATATTCGATGGTCAGTCACCGCACATTTCGAGGGGATGTATCGCGCAGGCATGGAGCACTTCGGAGTTGATGCGGGTCAGGCCATTATTGGACCGTAGCGTTTCGGAACTATAGGCGCTGAGAAGTAGGGGAAAGTTGGGACCTGTGCTCGGTCCGAAGAGAAAGTGTTATGAGAAGTGCCAACATACTAGGAGGGTTCAAAGTGCTGGGTTACGCAGAACTCTTTGACTATTTCAAGGCAGAAAGGAGGAAGCTATTCCATGCGTTTCGAGAAATGCCGTTTGATGAGTTTGTTAGGAATCGCGAGCTCAGTTTCTATAGCATAAAGGACACGTTTCTGCACACAGTAAGCGTAGAGGACAACTGGCTTCACTACAGAGCTGCAGGGATGGATACAGAGAGTCCAGTCAGATTCGAGGATTTCAAAAGTATTGAAGCAATTGAGAAGTATTCTCTTGAGGTGGATGCAAAAACCCGGGCTCTGTTTGCGACACTGGATTCCCAAGCGATTCAGCGACCTGTTATCAGGAAGTACCCAGATGGACACAGTACTACTCAGTCACTGGAGTGGGTGCTTTATCACATTCCGATTGAGGTTATCCACCACTACGGAGAAATATTTGCCGAATTCTGGAAAGGGGGTAAAGATGCGCCTTACCTCTCTTATCTTGCGTTTAAGAGAGAAGCTGCTCAGGCAAAATAAAACTGGAAACACTCGCCCCGGTTGGCTGAGTATACTTCAACAGCGGCAAGAGTTTCCTCAATGGATTCACTGTTATGAAACATTCAACAAGATTAATCAGCTAGTGCGGCGATAACCAAGTGGAAAATTATGAACACGGGGCTCTTACTACTTAGTGCTCTTGAGTCCATTTCGTTGTTCAATCTTATTCTGTTACTCATCGCGCTAGTCATACTCTGGGTTGTAGTCTCTATACCCGTGTATTTCGGGGCAAAAGTAGTCACAAAGGGAAAATCCACTATCGGTGAGGCGATGGTTGCCACTCTCTTAGGTCCAATCGTATTCGTCTTGGTTTACTTGATCGTGGATTATCTTTTGGGCAATATTACTGGGGTAAGGTCGGCGGCTGCGCTTGGCTGGGTGCTGGCTATCATAGCATGGTTCGCGGTATACAAGGGGGTATTCGAAACTGGTTGGCTAGGGGCACTTGCGATCGCAGTTCTCTCTGCGGTTATATATATCGCCCTAGATGTATTGGTGTATGATTTATTTGCGGTGGCATTCCCTGGAGCCAATTTGCTTCCGATTCGACCCTCACAGCTTCTCCACGCACTTAGGGCGCTATTAGGTTGAATGTGGCGATGAATCGGCTACGGCGGCCCAAGCAAAGCGTTATGTGCAAATTTAAAAATCCCGGGCGTGTGAAATAACATAGTATGGGAGCTTCTGCATACCTCAGGTTCGCTGCTCTTTTTGCTGTTCTCACGGCATTCCTGTTGCTAGTGGGTTATGTGGTAAGCTACTATTTCCTGGGATTCGGCTCAATGGCTATTCTTGCCGTCATGGTGGCGATATCGATAATCGTGAATGCAGTTTCATATTTCTACGGTCCACAGATGATGCTCCGGCTGTCAAAGGCGAGGTTCGTATCGGCAAACGAGTTGCCCCATGTTTATTCAGCGCTCACGGAAATCTCACAGTCTGCAGGTATAGCCACGCCAAGGCTCGCACTCGCAGATCAGCCTCAGCCTAATGCATTCACTACGGGAAGGGGCAAGAACAATTCCGTCATAGTTGTCACGAAGGGGCTGGTTTCGACAATGAATGACAACGAAATCAAGGCTGTATTGGCTCATGAAGTTGGTCACGTGATACACAGGGATATTTCGATATCAACCGCGGCCTCAACCGTGGCCACTACGATCACTTATATGGCAGACCTAGTTTTCTTCTCGATGCTCTTCGGCGGCGGAGGGAGGAGGGGCGGCGGCGCGGGTATATTCGCTGCACTCCTAGCCCCGGTGGCCGCTACCATGGTACAACTCGCTATTTCGAGAGGGAGGGAATTTTATGCCGACGAAGCGAGTGCCAAGCTTACGGGTCGGCCGGATTATCTGATATCTGCATTGACCAAGATAGAGCAGTATATTCGTCGAGGCGTTCCCATGACCGCATCTCCAACCACAAGTTCCATGTGGATAAGCAATCCTTTCCGCGGAGGGAGTGCGGACTGGTTTTCGACGCATCCCGCCACTCAAAAGCGGATAAAGAGGCTCCAGGACATGCAGCGCAAGTCGGGCGTCTACTACGCCTAAACCTCGCTAGGGCTTTGTTTCAGCGCTCCATCCATTTGGTTCTCTTGGCGGCTACCATTATGAGCAGTAGGGAATAGCCCAGTAGTCCAATTGACACAAGGGGAACGCTTGAATTTGAAAGACCGACCGCGTCCCTTACTAGCTCAGCAGCGTAAGTGGTGGGAGACAGAAATGCCACAAGTCTGAAACTTGAAGGAATGGTGGTTAGAGGGTAAAACACAGGAGGCACAAAGGAGAGCATAACTGTCAGAATCGGTGAGTAGACCCAGAGATCGCGTGGGTCGCGAGCAAACGACGATATGAGAAAGCCTAGACCAGTTATGCTGACCCAGGTGAGCGTGCACGCGTATGCGATTACGAGGACTGCCAATGGCGAAAGCGGGTGGTAGTAGGCGAGAAGGCCGATGAACAGTCCGACCCCGGCAATGCCGTTGATTAACTCTGCGACCGCGAGTCCAGCGGCATACGAGACTGCCGACGCGGGAGAAGCAACGAACATATCTTGCACTTTGAGGATTATTCTGATGAATGCCGCGTCTGTCTCTATGATTATGCTGCTGCTTACCAGTATCGACACAAGGCCTCCCACGACGCCATAAGTCGTGGCCCTCGCTCCGCCAAAAAGATAGATGAAGAAGAGGATGGAAACCGGGGTGAGAATAAAATTCACCACAGAGAACGGGGACCTCCGGATGTTCTGAACGCCGTAAAACCAAGCAATCGCCATCGATGTCTTTATGCCCTTGGTGAGTCTGTCAATCATTCGCTTCACCCAGTAGGTATATGAAAAGGTCCTCAAGTGTAACAGGACGGAGAGTTACCGCGAGCTGCTTTGACATGCAATAATCTGCGAGTTCGCGCGCTCTAGATTCGCTCGTAAACACTCTTGATGCAGAGCCATTCTGGTAATACTTTCCGAAACCAGCAAGTTCTTCAGCGCCAATACGTCCGGTTACAGTGACCGAGGTGGTCTCGCCCAAGTGCCTTTTGAGCTCCGAAGGCGTACCCTCCAGCACTTTCATTCCTCTGTCCATTATTGTGACCCTGTCAGAAAGATTTTCAGCTTCATCCATGTAATGAGTTGTGAGAAAGATGGTGGTTCCCTGTTCCACGAGTTCTCGTATAAAATCCCAAATCATCAGTCTCGCAACTGGGTCCAAGCCGATCGTCGGTTCGTCAAGAAGCAAGAGATCCGGTTCCGCTGCAGATGCCATCGCGATGACCACACGCTGCTTCAGCCCTCCAGAAAGGGTAGAACAGATCTGATTTTGATATTCGGTGAGTTCCAGCCTCTCCAGCACCTCACGCGACCTCTTTCTGGCATCAGATAGGCTCCAGCCTCTTGCGATGAGAAACATGAGTATGTGCTCGTAGGGTGTCTGCAGGGAGAACGGGCGGCTTTCTTGCGGAACTATCGACACCCGTCTTCTGATTTCATGGGATTGTTTCTTCAGGTCGAAGCCAAATACGCTTGCTTCGCCCGATGTTGGCTTGAGAATCGTGGCTATGATTTTGGTAAAGGTAGTCTTACCAGCTCCATTTTTTCCGAGGAGACTGTATACAGTGCCTCGGGGTACGGTTAAAGAGAAGCTATTGAGTGCCTTTTTATTGTTAGGGTATATTTTTACCAGATTCTCGGCAACGATAGCCTCTGCCAATGCAATCCTCACCCGACTTCGAAATGCCGTCTATATGAGGATAGTGGTTTTTGAACTTTGTAAACCAGTCTGTGCATCCTGTAGAACTGAATTCGTTTCTGGGGTAATGTAGTTCATCGGACATTAGTACGATTAAGGCCTTGCAATGGTCAGGGCCGAGTAGTGGAGTCTGCCGCAAAACCTGAACGCGCTATGTCACAGTTGATACTCGCGCTCAGCATTTGGTGGCCGCGTTCAGGGGGATAGTTCGATTAAGCGCAAACCAAATATATGCAGAAAAATGCTTGCTGAGGCATGATGGGGTGTCTCTTGGGCTGAAGGATCTGAGAATTGGGTCGGTGGTAATCGATTGCGTAAACTTCGAAAGCATGGTTTCGTTCTGGCAAGGGGCGCTGCATTACACACCAAGGCCCAATGGCGGAGAGGATTTTGTGGTTTTGCGTGATCCCGCGCGAGAAAATACAAGTGTCTCCTTGAACCGAGTGAACCCTGATGAAAAACTGAGCGGCAGGAACTGGATACATTTCGACTTGTACACTGAAAATCAGCGCGCTGAAGTTGAACGGCTAGTGGCTCTCGGGGCGAAGGGACACGCCCAGCAGTACGAACCTCTCGACGACTTCATAGTTTTAGAGGATCCGGATGGCAACCTTTTCTGTGTGGTGGACGCCACGTGGAAGAAAGTTTCAGATGACGAATTAACGGCTTACCTTCAGAGCGGCTGGGAGATTAAAGGTAGGTTAGAGGATGGTACTGCTGTGACTGGCAGGTCGGTGAACTCAGCTTGATCCGATATCCCGCAGTCCCCTAGGTCTGCTACATATGTATGGTCATTTGGCAAAGAGCACGTGTTAGAGCTCAATAGCGCGAAATAACTCTGGATGACCGATTGGACCCCGATTCAGGAGCTGGAGTAAGGATCACCCCGGACGCCCCCTTCGTCGTCTGTGTCCGGCCAGAAGTCAAACTTCGAGCTAAATCCCATCAGGTTGGGACAGCTTTAGAATTTTGCGACCCCCCACCCGAGGAGAGCGCTGTGAATCATCTGTGCGGCGATAGCAGCAAGAATGATTGTGAAAAGCCTGCTTATCGCCTTTATTCCGTTTTGTCCGAGGAGTCTGAAAATATACTCAGAGAAGTAGAACACAAGGTATATGAAGAGTGCCGCCGCGCCGGAACCAATAAGGACATCAAGAATAGAAGTCTGTGCTTGGTTCGTGAGCACAATTAGGGCGGTCATCGTTCCCGGGCCCACCAAAAGTGGCGTCGCCAGCGGTACCACCGCTACGTCTTGGACACTTATGGTGCGTTTCTCCGGCCCCGCGAATAGCATGTCAAGCGCAAGCGCAATCAAGATTATGCCGCCACCGAATTCGAAACTATTGACATTGATGCCGAGAACTTGGAGCAGTGGTTGGCCGAGCAACGCGAAGAAGAGCAATAATCCAACTGCCACTGATGTCATAGTCTCAACTACCTTTTTCCGACCATCAGCACTTAGGTCGCCCACGAAGACAAGGAACATCGGAAGCGCTCCTATCGGGTCGATAATGGCAGAGAGTTCGATAGTGATATAGGCTGCCCGAAGAGGGTCGAGTGAAAAGGTAGAACTCAGACCCTGCTGAGCCGATCTGACCAGTAGTATTACAAGAATCGCTATCACTACGAGAAGAGATCGGCGCAGGGCTTTGGACTGGCTGTAGTCGAGCCACCTGCTCCAGCTGGCCTGCCTGCCCCTTTTTTCCACCGGGTTTGTCGGGGCAGTCATACCGCAAAATCTCCTATCGATTTTCTATACCTGTTTGTTTGAAAAAGATTGATACACCTGGCTTGGTACCCCGACCTCATCTTGATTCAACTAGCCTCGTGTCAGAGCCTGATAAGTCGAGACCAGCCCGGGGTCTATTACGCCGCTCACTACTACTGTGCTCCCATTGGGCAGAGTCACGTCCATCGCGGTCGCGTGGTAAGGCAATTCATACTTCGAGATTTCTTGTTCATGTGTCACTTTGTTCAGCAAGGTCCAGTGTTCCCCATCGAACGTATAACCCATAATCGCGGTAGGTTTCCGCAAACCAATCCCTGCTGCCCTTCCTCCCGCCGCGCCCGACCTTTCTTCAACTTCAATGACATACGCCACGTTCCGAGGTCCACTGTCGAAGCATATCTCCGCTTCTGCGATAAGCAGCTTTCTGCCCGGTCTACTCAATTCTTCGGCTAGCTGGTCGGGAATTTGCGACGCTCCCATTTTCCGGATGTTGAGGTGACGGGCTCTCTTTTTAGGATTGGTGCTAACTGCTAGGTAAAATGCTCGCCGCGTACATACGATCTTATAAATAAAGAGTGGGGAGACGTATATGCTTTGGCTGAGTGAGTAGGTGGCTCAGTTTTTGATGGAGTCTAAGTATTAGGAACAAGAGAAGAAGCGAGCAGTATGATATGTAGTTCCGAAATATAGCACGCCCGCTCTTCCGCACATGCAGAGTGATTCCCCAGGTTGGACAAGACAGCGACTTTCGCAGTATCCTAACCAAGCACCTGTCCCAAGGACTCTGATCCGAGATTTGTTACGAGTCCCGACTCTTCACGATTGTTAGGGCAATAACGTTACCACGGCGCTCTTCCAGAGTTACTCTGTACCCCCTTCTGTCACACCAAGCGTGAACATCATGGCGGCTTAGAACGTCACCAACCAGTGCGACTGCGCTTGTACCGGGAGGAGCGTCGCCCAAAAGTGCCTCCAAACCGGCTATTACTCCTTTACAGTTGTGTGAGGTGGCGTCGATAGTACCAGCAAGGTTGTGGGGGGGTGACTCGCTCAAACCGCCGCCGCCCCTTTGGCAAGGGCGTAAACGTCAATCTCTCCGCTCATTCGTTTCTGCAGCTCAGATTTCAGCCTCGCCACTGCTTCTGCAGCCACATGTCCAGATTCCCTGTCACCATTCGTGCACACTGCCCCGCGCACTCCTACAATATCAGGGTTTATTCTGGCAAGCGTGTTCAGGTTCTCTAGTCTCAATGACCCGGAAAGGGCCGCACTCATTCTGTTTTCCTTGGCCGCGCTAACAAGTTCACCCAGTTTCTTCTCGGGAACAAAATCAAAGAGGTTTCTCCCATCCTTTGTCAGTGTGTCGATTAAAATGCCATCTGATTTGCTCTCTGCTCCAAGAGCCACCACATGCTCCGCTGGAAGGCCGCCATAGAGGTGGCTATCAGCAAAAGTTGCGGCTATGAGCTTAGTGTCAAACCCCTCGAGCGCTTTGCGGGATTCCTTCAATATTCTCAACGCTGTATCATAGTCAGTATTTACGAAGCCCACCTTGACGGATGTCGCCCCCAGTGCACCGGCACCGTAAACCGCTAGTGCTACGGTTCCGGCTTGGTTTGGAACTGCGCCAAGCGTGACGCTAACGTGAATATTCCTGGGGAAGGCATTCCTCACTTCCTTTATAACAGGCGGAAAATTTGACCCCACAATGGTCTCCTTTAGATTCTTTACGTCGACTATGTCCGCGCCGCCACGTACTGCCTGCTCTGCCTCTCTTAGATCCTGCACGCTCACCATGAGCATCATGGTGTTTCGTTTTGGTTAGCGTGAATTATAAGCTGTACCACGAGTCAGTAGTAACATCTTCCCTTCCGATTTCTTCGTGGAAGTTATATATTGCGTCTTCGGACAAAGCACAAGGAGCGTTGTCAGCAGAAGTTTACATGATGGTCCTTGCCTACCGATTGCAGCCTGCCTGGTGGTCAGGGGATTCAATTCTTAGGGGCAGAATTGCGTCAAGGTTAAGGAAGAGTATTGAGGATGGCACCCCGGGGCCATTATTCTTTCGAGCATACAAGTCTATGCAGTGGGATTGTGACCTGCTCTTCTGGTGCGCTTCGCGCGAACCGGAACAGCTCGCGGACATCAAGCTCAAAATGAACAGCGCCTTTGTTGGAGTCGCGAACCCAACACACAGCCTTCTTTCCCTCTTCGAGGAATCTCCCTACATCAAAGCAGGAGGAGACTTGACGGAAGGTTTCAAGAGGGAGCCGTTGCGATATTTTGTGGCATATCCGATGAGCAAGAGTGCAGACTGGTACCAACTTGACTATGAGGAAAGGAAAAAGATCATGGCAGAGCACATCGGAATAGCACGCTCACACCCAGAGGGGAAGGGAATCCGCTCTTACACAACTTATAGTTACGGTTTGGGTGATCATGAGTTTGTTGTTATGTACGAGACGGATTCACTCACTGCATGGTCTCACGTGACTGGTGCGCTGAGAGAGGCTAGGGCAAGGAAATGGATAATTAATGAGACCCCTCTGCATCTTGGTGTGTTGCTTCCTGACCTTATGTCGCTTGCGGGTAAGGACATGGCGACGGATAGGATGGGATTTGTCGCATAGGCAAAGCATTAAAGAATCATATATTTCTGGGTTCGATTCAGATTCAGAAAAAGTGTAAACGAACCCAGCCATCATCCCTGTTGGCCGCAGCGGCATTGGCGTCAGTGAGTATGTAACCATCGCTATTCAGGAAACTAGATAGCTGGCTTGAGCTCCTGTACGCGAGAGTCGCACTGGCGCCAGTCGCTCTGACTGTTCTGAGACAGGTCAGTTCCTTCGGACAATCTGGTTGGGAAGCTAGTCTGACGTATGAGCAGGGGGCGTCTTCGATTGCTCCAGAGAGTCTATCGACTATGGGATAAGCCGCCAAAACCGTTACGGCCACGCTCGAAGCGGGGTGACCTGGTATGCCGAGAACCAGCGTCTTTCCTACACATCCAAATAGAGTGGGCCTACCTGGACTGATTGCAATCCCATGCACAAATACCTTCCCTTTTTCCGCGACCAGCCGCGCGATATAGTCTTCGGCTCCAGCGCTGGACCCACCAATGAATGCTATCATGTGGTAATGCCCACTGTATCTGCTCAGGATATCTGAAATGGCTTGCGGGCTATCACGCACTGGTGCAAGCGGCATGACTATTGCACCTCTTTTTCTAGTTAGCTCAGCCACCGCCAAGCTGTTGGCATCATAGATCTCTCCATTTTTTAGGCGGCTGCCGACTGGTTTCACCTCATTTCCTGTAGGAACGACCAGCACCTTGGGTCGGACAGTCACTTTCAGGGAATCCACACCTTGGGAAGCGATAATCGGTAAGTCAAGGGGCCGGATCCTTCTTCCTCGAGGGAGCAAAAGTGACCCGCGCCTGATATCCGCTCCGACATCATCATATCGACTACCAGAAGCCACCTCTTCGAATACTCTGATCGTGCCACCACTTGCCTCGGTGTATTCGACCATTACGACTGCGTCTGCCCCCCGAGGAAGGGCCGCTCCTGTGAATATCCTGACGCATTCGCTTTGTCCAAGCGCTCTGCTGTAGGGCTTCCCTGGTTTCGAAAAGCCTGACAGGCTAAGTTTAACTGGAGAAGACTTGGATGCGCCGGCCGTATCTACAGCACGCACGGCGTAACCGTCGAAATTTGATCTTCGAAAATCGGGAATGGATCTCCTTGCCCTGAAGTCGGTTGCGAGTACCCTTCCTACAGCCTCGGGAAGAGTGATCTTCTCGAAACTCGCGATTGGTCCAATCTCACTAAAAACAAGTTTGAGGAACTGGTGGTATTCCATCAGTTCGGATACCGGGTGCATCCCTCCCAGAGGGTCTCCAGCTAGACTAGGCTCTCGCGTCAGCGCTTTCGCCATACCTCTTTTCCATGTCTTGCAGCTACTAGCTCCGCCACGATGCTGAGTGCGATTTCTTCCGGAGTTTGGGCTCCTATGTCAGCGCCAACAGGAGCGCTCACGAAGTTTAGGAAGTCATCTGCGACTCCTTTGGTTCGAAGCTTTTCAAAATCTTCCGCAATGCGCGTCCGGGAGCCCATGAGCCCGATATACCGGCATCTGACCTTGGAAAGTTCTTCCAACACCGGAACGTCTAGCCTCCCACGCGTGACCAGTACCACGTAGTCCTCCTTCCCTACATCAAGTTCGAGAAGGGTTTCACTTTTGTGGACGTTCTTTATTTCGGGTACCGTTCCCGATGGATCAACTAGTTCTACACGAAAACCAACAGTTTCGGCCATTGCCGCGACTGCGCTCGCTACTTCGTCCCTCCCTCCATCGCTTACTATTATCAATCTCTCCTTTTCGGTAAAAGGCTCAACAAATATCTGCATCCGTCCTCCACAATTGGTCTCCACGTGTATCACATCAGACTCCTGTGGCTTCAGCGCAGCGGCCACGGCCCTTCCAGTGTCTTCCAGTATCACCTTTACGAGCCTGGGCTTCCGGCTGCGGATGGTTTCGAGAGCAACCTCAGAAATTGCGCCTTCTGGACACGCCCCGCCCAGGGTACCGTAAACCACTTCTCCTCTTTCATTCATTACTACTTTGAAGCCCTTTTTTGCAAGCGTCGAGCCTTCAGTGTCGACCACTGTAGCTACGACAAATGGTCTTCCTTTTGAGGCCATCTGTCCAACGAGCGCTGGGAAGCTCAGGTCCTGCATGTACTCAATCCCGCATAATTTCACCACCTACCTAAACTTAACTTCTTGCCATTGTTTGGTTATGGCGTCACTTTGTACGGTCTGAGTGCGTGCTCCTTTTGGCTAGCTACGCCCCCTAACCGCTAATCGAGCATTGAATTGTCAGGTTTGCTAGTTGCCGCGGGAGTTTCCATAACGGGAAGAAGATTACCTGACATAACAAATTTAAAGGAGACGCGGTATTTCTTGACCGACTACAGAGCTGACTGGGTGAGTTGTTGGGGATTGGAAGTTTTTGTAGCCACCTTGATCTTCGCTCTTCTCGGCCTCACTATATTAAGTGGTTCGGTGGGGGCGAGTCCGGCCACTCCCGCTCAAATGAATTTTGAGAATTTGTTCGGAGTTAACACACACAACCTCAGTTACGCTCCTTACATCAGGCAACTAGGGGTAGGCTGGGTGAGGATTGATGTGCCATCCGATATAGTTCAAGAGCTTCGTGTGGCCAAGAAAGAGGGATTACGAACCCTGGTAATCTTGGATGATCAAGTTGTGTGGTATGAAACAGGGAGCGATTTCCTTCCAAGCCTTCAGGTCTGGAAGAAGAGCATCACAGAATTTGTAATGAGTTTTGGCCGTGAGGTGAACGCTTATGAAATCTGGAATGAGCCAACGGTTTTCCGAAATGGTTACGAGAATGGCTCTTCGTATAATTATTACGAACTTCTTTGTTCAGCTTACCACATAATAAAGAGCCTTCAGCCGGATGCGATAGTAATAGGCTTGGGAGGAGTCGCGGTTTACTCTGGCCCTAATGACTCCATGCTAGAAAGAGACTTTGAGTTTGCAAGAGGCGTCGCAACGCTAGGCGGAGGGCGGTGTATGGACGCTTTTTCTATTCACGCCTACGACTGGAGTAACATGAGCAATTCAGTGTGGGAAGATTGGAGCGCCAGTATAGCGGTCTATAGGTCAGATTTTCCGGGATTGCCATTCTGGGTTACAGAAACAGGGACTACTATATTTGATATCGGCGGCTCGCAGAGCCAGTTCATACGGGAGGCTTACCCACTTCTGCTTCAAGATGGCGCGCGGAAAATATTCTGGTACATGTTTGAGGAAAACGGTCAGGGGTTCGGGCTCCTCCAGGTCAACGGAACTCCGAGGCCGTCCTTCTTTGCCCTACGAATGTTTGTTCACCCTCCAGCTCCATCGCGATTGTGGAAAACATCTGAGGATTGAAGCGCAAAGAGATTAGGCTACAGAATGGGAGCGTATGTTGCTTTTGGGGTATGAGGGGGTGAAAAGCGGGACTGCATATCCGCGACATCAGAATTTCTCTTATACCTTTTTTCTAACTCGCTCTTCTTTCTACGTACTTGGCTTGGGGATTTCAATCTGGAGCGTTCACCGGAGTTGCCTTGTCAAGCATTTGAAGGGCAGCGTCAATTGCGGTATCTAGTTGGGAATCGATGCCTCTCGCATAGTCCTGTGGGCGATTCTCGACGAGCATGGTCGGTTCTGTACCGTAATTCTCCACTCCCCAACCCACATCTGAAAACCAAAAAGCGAATTGAGGTTGAGTCACGAACGTGCCATCGACGAGCCTGAGTCTAGGATTGATCCCTATCACGCCTCCCCAAGTCCTGGTTCCTATCAGGGGGCCGAGCCCGAGCAGTTTGAAAGAATGGCTGAAAATGTCGCCATCAGAACCGGCGAGCTCATTCGTCAGGGCGACTATGGGTCCTTTGACCGAGTCCTGGGGGTAAGGTGAGACTTTTCCCCTTCTCGGCTTGTCGTAAGCTATGCGCTTTCGTGCGAGCTTCTCGAGAAGGAGCATTGAGACATGTCCACCGCCGTTATAGCGGACGTCAACGATTAGTCCATCCCTCTCCGTTTCCTGCGGATAGAGCCTGTGGAACTCGGCATACCCATGAGGGCCCATATCCGGGATGTGAACATAGCCTATCCTTCCATTGGTCTTCTCATGCACATAACTCCTGTTTGTTTCAACCCATGCTCTGTAAAGCAGTTGCCTTTCGTCCTGTAGCGTTTTGATGCTCAAAGTCTTTACGCCGGCCTTAGTCTCAGCCCTGATTGAGACCGTGTCGCCTGCGTGGTTAAGGAGGGCCATCCTCCATGTAACTTGGTCAGTCAGACGCTGGCCCGCGACTTCGAGCAAGACATCGCCTACTTCGAGGCCGACTCCCGCTGCCTTCAGAGGCGATTTTTCGCCTGGATTTGAAGGGTCTCCCACGAAAATAGATTCGATTCTGTAACCATTTCCGTCGAATTTCAGCTCGGCCCCGATAGCTCCTACTTGTGGCAAGCGATCTTCCCCGTAGTCTCCTCCAATCTCATAGGCGTGTGAGGTGCCGAGCTCTCCCTGCATTTCCCGAAGTAGGTCCGAAAGCTCAGAACGCGTGCTTATCCGGTTAAGCAGATTGTAGTACCTGTCCCATATTTTGGCCCAGTCAAGTCCGCGCATATCTTCTCGCCAGTAGTTCTCCCGCATCAGCCTCCAGGTTTCCCTTAGCATCTGTTTCCATTCTGCTGCTGGGTCAACCAGGACCTTGATTCGTTTGAGGTCTACCCAGCCAGACTTTCTTCCTGGGAGGTTGGGGGGCTTTTCGTCTGGTTTTTCTCCGGCCTTGACAACCCGTATTTGCTCCCCAACTCTATAGGCTAAAGTTGACCGGTCTGCCGAGAGTTCGAAATCCGATATGCCCGAGAGCAACGTATCCTTGCTATTTTCCTCCAAATCGTAGAACTCCAAGAGGCCATTGGTGCGCGGACCAGCAGAGAAAAGCCATCTGCGCATCGCGCCTTCAACTGGGAATGATAGAAAGAGCGCCTTACCTTTGATTCCTTCTATTTTGACGTAATCTCCTTCGTCAACTGGAAAAGGTTCTGCCCTTTCTACTATTCCTGCTATGTCTATCTTTAACTCTGTTTTTTGTGTGTCCTTTGCCTCTCCACCTTTCGTCGGGGGTTTCGGCACTGGATTGAACGGAGACGGCGTTTCCTTTTGGAGGGTAACTGCGAACGGTTTCGAGGCCCTTGGAAAGCCCAGGTCAAAAATTACTTTGTCGTAGACGGGGTCAAACCACCTCTGCGAAAGGTAGTACAGGTATCTTCCGTCTGGGTCGAACGAAGGGCTATAATCCACTGCGGTCGGAGTGGTTACCCTCGCTGACTCGCCGGTGCTAACGTTAACCAATTTTATACTGGCTGTATGGTTTGACTCAGGGAAGCTATACGCGAGCCATTCACCGCTCGGGTGCCACTGGACACCTGATATAGAACCGTATTCGCTTGAGTCCAGCCTCTTCGCCGAGCCGTCGCTTAATTGGACTGACCAAAGCTCGAAGCGGTTGTTCGTTACTGCGACCTGTTCCCCGTTAGGCGACAGAACAAGCTCTTCTACAATTCCGAAATCCTTGTCGATTTGTCTGAACTCGGTTCGCTCAAGGTCGTGAAGTTCCAATCTCTCTTCCCCAGTTGAGTCGGATATTGCGACCAGTTTGTTTCCTTCTGGGGCAAGATTTGGCAATCGGTACCTCACGCCGTTGTGCAGTCCCGCTTGTTGCACTGGTCCATCCCAGTTGCCCATTACAAATAACTTTCCTCTAATGGTGAGCACAAGCATGTGACCCTTGGGGTGCAGTCCGTACGCCTCCAAGAACTCACTCGGTTCAACATACTTGGCCTCTTTCTGTCTTTGGGGTGAAGGGATATCGACTTGGAGCTCTGCTTCCGTGTCAGAGCTTGGATCGTAGATGAACAGATCACCTCCTGAGTGGAAGACTATCCGCTCCCCGTCCGAGCTCGCATTCCTCACATAATACTCGTTATGATTGGTGTGTTTATTTATGTCTCCTCCATTGCCGTCAACGGAGACGGAATAAATGTTTCCCACGCCTTCGTGGTCCGATACAAAGTAAAGTCTCCTGCCGATAACGCAAGGAGAGTTGAGGTTGGAATCGAGTTCCAGGAATTTTACGAACTCGCCGCTATTAGTCCGGTCTAACCAAAACTTTCCCCTTGTCCCGCCCTTGTAGCGTTTCCAATAAGTTAGATCGCTTGAGTTTCGGGCGAGCACGGTAAAGCCCTCCCCCCACGTCACGCCAGTGGCCGGGCCGAATTGCAGCCGCTCTGGCTCGCCTCCCGACGGAGAAACTTTGAACAGTTCTTTCCAGCCCCGAAAGGGTCGGCCAGTATCGCTCGAGAATACCACTTTCCCATCTTTGGTCCACCCAACCATGTCTACTCCCAGACCACCGAAATAAGTGAGCCTCCGGGCTTCTCCGCCCGACGTCGAAATTACGTAGATTTCGGCGCTGGCTTGGTCCGTGCCTTTCTGCCCCCTAAAGGCTATCCATGCACCGTCCGGAGAGAATTTCGGTCGAGAGACAACTCCGAAACCTACTGTGAGCCTACTCGCTGTGTGCGACTTGTCGTCCGTTAGCCATACATCATCGTCGGAGACAAAGCAAATCCTGTTTTTGTGTATGTCCGGATACAAATAATAGCCTTTCATGCGGAGTGTCACTGTCGACCCGTTCTTAATGGTTACGCGGAGACCGTGAACTGTAGGAAAAATGCTTTTACAGGCTCTGATGTCGGAATCAGTAGTCAGTGCCTAATCCTCGTGAGCACATACAAAGAGGTCGGACTCCGACCTATTGGGATTGTTCACACCTGAGCCCTTCGCGATGACATACGCGCGAAAAAAGGAATGGCCCCGAAAGTCGAGGTTTTCCAAAAGTACACAGACGCCCCAGACCGGATTGACGGGTTCCAGTACGTTTTTGGTATAGGATACTTTAACACGTTGCGAATACAGCGGTTTGGACCGCTCAGGATGGAGCCGAGAGCTCAGCTGAACGAGGGCGTGGCTCTAGACAAGTTTCCAACTGTCGCAGTTTTTTGCGCTTGACTCGCGTAAAGGGCCGAAACCCGATAGGATTCTCGCTTGTACAGCTCTTGAAACGAGGCGAAAACACGTTAACAGTATCTAATGTCGAATATTTGATGGAACTCCGGTCCCAGATATCAAGCCATACCAATCGAGCTACAGAACTGGAGAGTCTAGCGTGCCAGAGCGGCACGCTAACTTGCTAAAGAGAACAGGAAGCCTAAATGCACCTTGCTCATTTTGACGCCCCATCTGTCATTTGGGAGCGTGTGCACATTGTTCTGTCAACGCGCGCTATTTACGAGTTAGCGCTCGTGGTTGAATCTGATTCATCAGGGACGATCTGGTAACCAACCAAACCCTCGTTAGCCTGATATAGCCTCAGTTCACACCGCCTTCAAGGGCTCTGTAATAGCAATGATAATTGGAATTCCAAAGGAGTCTGCTGCAGGAGAGCGACGCGTCGCCATAGTTCCAGATTCGGTCACAAAATTGCTGCCGAACCGAGTTTTGGTACAGGCGGGAGCAGGAGAAAGCTCGAATTTTACTGACGATATGTACTCGGGAAGCAAGGCCGAAATCGTGCCTGACGCTGCAAGCGTCTATTCTCAGTCTGAGGTTATACTCAAAGTTCAGCCTCCCAGTGTGAATGAGATAGATCGCTACAGTGAAGGGGCCACTCTCGTGTCTTTCCTCTACCCGGTTACCAATCTCCATCTCATAAAGTCGCTAGTAGCCAAGCGGATAACAGCATTCGCCATGGACCTTATCCCAAGAATAAGCAGGGCGCAATCGATGGATGCGCTCTCGTCGCAAGCAACGATATCCGGGTACAAGGCGGTGCTACTCGCCGCGGACTCGGTTCCAAAACTTTTTCCACTGCTCATGACCGCAGCTGGAACGATATCGCCTGCTCGGGTTTTTGTTATCGGCGCGGGCGTAGCCGGGCTCCAGGCCATAGCGATATCTCGCCGGCTGGGAGCTCTAGTGGAGGCTTACGATGTTCGACCGGCTGTGAAGGAGCAAATCGAGAGTCTCGGAGCGAAGTTCGTCCAGATTCCTGTCACTGCTGCTGATGCCCAGGCTGCAAGCGGTTACGCCAAGGCGCAGTCTGAAGAATTCTACCGAAAACAACAGGAACTGTTGGCTGAGCACATTAAAATTTCCGATGTCGTTATTACGACTGCACTCGTCCCCGGTCAGCGGGCGCCAATTCTTGTAGCCGAGGATGCAGTAAAACAGATGAAGCCATCGTCTGTTATAGTAGACCTAGCGGCGGAACAGGGCGGAAACTGCCCGCTTACTGAAGCCGGTAAGACTGTGGTCAAGTATGGGGTAACAATTCACGGTCTGCTAAATTTGCCCTCAATGATGGCCCCCGAAGCGAGCCGCCTTTACTCAAGGAACATTACTACATTTCTCCTGAGCATTTTGAAAGAGAGTAGCATAAATGTGGATTTGAACGATGAGCTGACACGGGGAGCCCTCGTTACGCAGAACGGACAGGTGTTGCACGAGCCTACTCGGAAGGCAATGGAAGGAGTACAATAACCGGAGATGGATGGAATTGGTTAGCCAGATTTACAACGACCTTCCAGTCAACCTGCTTATCTTTGTCCTCTCCACGTTTCTTGGAATAGAGCTAATCAGGCATGTGTCTAGACTACTACACACCCCGCTCATGTCCCTTACGAACGCCATTTCGTCTGTTTCGTTTATTGCGGCACTTATTGTGATGGCGGAAACTACGAATACGAATTTACTTACATTAGCCACAATTGGGGTGGCTCTTGCGTTCACTAACATCGTGAGCGGGTTTATGCTAACTGAACGAATTCTAAGGATGTTTCGTGGCAGGCCGAATAAAGAGGAGCGGAAAGCTCAGCAATGAATGACCTGATCGTCCTGTATCTCTACGCTGCCGCTGCGCTGTTCTTCGCGCTCGGGCTGAAGCTCATGAGCGAAGTAAGGACAGCGCGTTACGGAAACTGGTCCGCGATAGTTGGGATGGTCATATCGATTTTCGCGACGCTCGCTGCGTTCGAAATTCACCGCGTGGACCTCCTGGTGCTCGCCGTCATAGTGGGAACAATCGTGGGGACCCCAATCGCACTAAAGGTGCCCATGACGGCCGTACCCCAGCGAACGGCGATGTCTCACGCTTTCGGTTCGCTGGCGGTGGCCCTTATCGGCGCCGCTGAATACTATCATGATGCCCCCAACGTAGACCCCTTTACGATGGCCGTTCTTAGCGGCGAGATGATTCTCGGGTTCTTGACTTTCACTGGAAGCTCAGTGGCATTCCTGAAACTCCAGGCGCTCATCCCAGGTCGGCCCTTTGTGTATCCCGGAAGAGTTGTCATCAGCCTCGTGAATCTCGGATTGGCTATAGCGTTCGCCGTCTACCTGGTTTTGAACCCGTCTCGCTCTTTTGCACTTCCGGCACTGGCAGCACTTTCACTCCTCTTCGGTTTTCTGCTCGTAATGGCCATAGGGGGAGCCGATATGCCCACTGTCATTGCGATACTCAACTCTTTCGCGGGGATGTCGGCTGCCGGTCTTGGATTTGTTCTGGATAACAAGATACTTATTGTAGCAGGTTCACTCGATGGCTCATCTGGCCTTGTCCTCGCAATAATCATGAGCAGGGCCATGAACCGTTCATTCATAAACATCCTGTTTGGGGCGGTGGGCGGAGCAAAAGAGGTAGATGAAAGGGGAGCGACGGAGCACCGAACTGTACAGGGCTACAGTGTTGACGACGCAGCCACCGTACTATCTAATGCGCGAAAGGTTGTATTCGCACCAGGCTACGGTATGGCTACTTCCCAGTCTCAGCACGTCCTCAAAGAACTCGCAGATGTGCTGCAGGCCCGTGGTATTGATGTCAAGTACGCGATTCATCCGGTTGCAGGGCGGATGCCAGGCCACATGAACGTACTATTGGCCGAAGCAAATGTGCCTTACGATCAGTTATATGAGATGGAGCGAATAAATCCGCTCTTTCCGGAGACTGATGTCGCTGTGGTTGTCGGGGCAAACGACGTGACCAATCCGGCGGCGAGAACGAAACCTGGCTCGCCGCTCTACGGTATGCCGATTCTGGACGTGGACAAGGCCAAGACCGTGATATTCATAAAGCGTTCGCTGGGAGCGGGATTTTCTGGCGTAGAAAACGAGCTGTTCTATAACGAAAACACAATGATGGTATTCGGCGACGCAAAACAGGTGCTTACAGAGCTAATTGCGGCCTTAAAGACTAAATAAATCCATTATGGCGTTTCTCCTATTCAAACTCTAGAATTTCAGAAAGATAGCGCTGCTAACCTCTAAACAGGGCGGTTTCTTGTCTTCCGAGAGTCGCAAGTGAAGCTGCGGGGTGGAATTCTACACTACCAAATGCTTTATGCCGCGATTCAACCTAAATGCTCTGGAATGTCGTCGTAGCAGGACAATTCATTAGTGGTGCATCTCCATATCCATGAGGGAACCGCTGCCTTTTGGCGGCTCCAGCCAATCAGACAGTCTTCTTGTAATCTGGTTCAGCAAATAAAAATTTTGGCTAGCCTTGAACCAATTTCGCACTGGCTCCCCTCCAGTACACATTGACGAGAATCAACCGGGCCTGATCCGGGTGGAGATTAGCTTGTGCTCTCTAAGAGTACTCAGTAATCGCGGCTCTATAGCCGTCGCAGCTTCTGGCGGGCCGGAAGACACAGCGGTAGAGGTAGTTCAAGCAGGTTCTAACCGAGTCGTCCTGGCTTGGACCGAAGGGGGATTTCTACAGCTCTCTCGTGAATCCTGATAATCGATTCAGGAAACCTGCCTCCTACCTCAAAATCATAGCTCGGATATTGAGGAATCTTCTGCAAGATTTCCATTAACCGGATTGCTGAAACACAGAAGCAATGCTCGTGTTAATATGGATGAGGTCCAGTGCGGGGGCTCTTCCCCCTTTCAGGCAAATTAGTTGGGAAGAACACGCGGCGGATTAAGGTTTGGTTCTTTGCCCCGACCCGTTCGCTACGCTTTTTCCACAGAAAGCTGACCTGTCGGTCGAGCTGAAATCACAGGCTCTGGGGCCATGGTACGGGTCTCTTTTCCGCGAAGGACTGAAAGCAATAAAGCTACTGAAAGAAGCGCAATGGTAGACAGGAGCGCGGCGTGCATACCGTCTACAAACGCGGATGACAGAGTCCCCTGAATCCCGCCGACCCCAAGAAAGATTTGAAAGGACAATTCTCGGGGTATGGAAATCGAGGCAATCAGCAATGCAAGGGCGAAGCTGCTCACCATACCAGTATTTGAAAGCGTTCGTAGCAGGCCATTTGCGACGCCATATGCATTGGGAGGCGCGCTAGCCATCACGGCACTGTTATTAGCTGGAAAGAAAGAGCTACTCCCTGCTCCATTAACAATTGAGCCCAGAACTACAATATAGAGAGAGCTGTTGAGGCCTAGCGTTGAGTAGATTACGATTCCGACTACCTGAGCCAACAATCCAACGGATGCCACAACGCGGGCCCCAAGCTTGTCGGACAATTTCCCCGCGAATGGGGCTATCATGCCACCCAGGACGTACCCAGGTATGAGAAGCAAGGAGGCGTTCCATGGAGTCAGTCCCCGTGGGCCTTGCAAATACATTATTATTAGGAAGATTACTGCAAAACTTGCGAGCGCTTGGAAGAATGCAGCTAGTACTGACGCAGAAAGCACCCTTTCTCGTAGGATGGCAAGGTCGAGAAGCGGGGATGTAAAACGCTTTTCCCAAAACGCAAAGGCGATCATAAGACTGATTCCGACGACGAATTCTGTCCCGTAGCGGATAGAATAGCCAGACCCAGTCATGTCAGTGAGAGAGAGCAAGACCGCGAAAAGTCCTGCGGCTAAAAGGACTATTCCAACGGGGTCTAGCCGGGCCCTCAGTTTCGGGGACCGTTCCTTCAGTAGCACGTAGCCGGCGGTCGTTGCGAGGACCCCGATTGGTAGATTGATTAGAAAGATGTACCTCCAGTTAAGGAACGTCACAAATGCGCCTCCTATCAGTATCCCAAAAATAGCTCCCACTGACCAGCCCACTCCAGTAAAGCCGTACGCCTTTCCTCTCTCTCTTTGGGGAAAGGTGTCAGCTATGATTGCGCCGCTGTTAGACGATACTAACGCTCCACCAATTCCCTGTAACACTCGAAACGAAATTAATTGAGGACCATTAGTCGAAAAGGCGCAAAACAGCGAGCCAACTGTGAATACTGCAAAACCGAGATTATACATTCTCACCCTTCCAAACATATCTCCGAGCCTTCCCACCTGAGTACCTGCTACAGTAATGACCAAAAGGTAAGACATTATAACCCAAATCATGCTGATGATATTGGAATGAAGGTCCCTCATTATCACCGGCAGTCCAAGGACTACTGCAGTAGTATCGATTGCACTCATAGTCACACCCATCATAACGATGATGATTGCTAAAGAGCGGTACCGTTTTTCGGCCGCAATTTCGGAAATTGAGTTATTGGCTTCCATAAGACCCACGTGCGCAACTTGAGTGCAATTTTCTTAGACCAGATTCCTACTGCTCAGCTAATTTTCTGCGGGGGAAGATTTGAGTTCAATCAGGGTCACATCTGCCTCGTTCGACCTCTTCGGCCGCTTCCTTGATGCTGCCACAGGAGAGCTTAGAGTGCGAAGGTTTGATTCATGCGCTAGTGAATCACTAAGCGTGGGGCGACGAGTCTCCGGTTCGTCACAGAGTTGACACGGATGCGACGAGTATGCTCGGGCGCAGGAACTAGTTACGATGGGCTGTATTCAATTTCAGATCTACGTGAGGAAAACGGGTAAACGATTCTCGTTTTCGCTGAGTCAGGTATTACAGGAAGGAAAAGAGCAGTCGCCACGCTGTTAAGTGTCATGGGCACCTTGGCTCAAGTATCAGTCTTCTTGCACCCGATTAGGATATGCGATTGCGAAATTTGCATGTTGCTTGTTCGTGACCATCCTGCTATTGCAGCGTGTTGTCTAGAAATGGTTTTGAATATGCAGAATCGCCGCTGTATCATCAGTGTCAAACGCGCCAGACCCTGGCGCAGTGACTCACTGAATGGCCCGTGAATACTCGCGACGTCACTTTACATTGAGGGTATTATGGTGGATATGACAGGTGCTAGGAGAGTATGCTGGGAAGGGTGAATCCATGTGGCGGTATCGCCCGCGCCGACGCTCACGGTTCCGGTCTTTTCTTGGCTCGACTGAGTAGTGTATATCTTCTGAATGATAGTAGTTGCTCCGTCCTTGGGGCATGGTTTGTCAGGTTTCGAGATGAAGTCCCCATTTTCGAATGCCCGCTGGAGAAGAAATCCGCAGGAGGGGCATCTGCTTTCTGTAGTGATATCTACGTCTTCCTTCGATGGAATTACTTTTGTGAAACTTAGGCCAGCCGCCACACATGCAATAATAATGAGAACAAGAACGAGTGATCCGCCGCCCAGTTTCACAGTCGCGCCTGTTCCAAACAGCCCTCCGAAGGAAAAGAAGACCACCATTAAGAGCGCAGTGACAATTATTAGAATGAATCTCGCGATGTCGAATCTATACGGCAAGATTATTCCCCACGCGGTATTGCTCAGTAATCAGTTGGTCCTTTGCCTCTGGGGTATACATAAACGTGCGTAATACGCAGGGGTCCTGAACTGGTTCATCAAGTCAGAGTCTCGTAAGCCATCAAGTAATCTTCATCGTGCGTGGGCCGACTTCTGTCGCGATAGTACGGATTCTACTTCTGTCAGCGTGGCCACTGGTCTCTCGCAGCTATGATTAAAACATACATAAAATTGTGTTCCAGACTTGCCAGTTGACATGCCTCTCGTATATTCGGCAAGCTTTCCAAGCTCATCCCGGGTATTGGGCGTGCAAAGGAGCACGAGCTTGCGTGGCCCAAATGGTCTCGTGAGCTCGAGAAGAGCTTGGCTTCCTGCCTCAGCCGAGGCTGCTGATATTACAATTTCGAAGCTTGGCCCTAGCGCAATATATACGCCTGCAAGAAAGTGACAGAAAGAGCTAGGCGCTGAGGAAATTTGCCTGTAGTAAGCTCGAAGAATCTTCTCTGCCGCAACGGAGAATTCTGAGTCCCCCGTAAGCAATGCCAACCGCAGAGTGTTCATAAAAATTGCTGAGGCGCCGCTGGGGATGGCCCCATCATATGCAACTTTTGGGCGAAATGGAAGCTCGACAGAACCTTCGGCGGACGAAAAGAGTATTCCTTCCTCAATACCGCGAAAGTGTTTGAGAGCGTATTTGGTGGTCAAAATCGCCTTATTCAGATACTCTGTCTCTCCAGTCGCCTGATAAAGTTCGAGCAAACCCCAAGCGAAAAACGCATAGTCGTCGAGCAATCCTTCTATATGGCGGCCGCTATCTTGGGTGAGATGGTAGAGCATACCGGTGGGTTCCAAATTTTGGGCAGCGAGTTTCGAACACGCGGCCTTTGCCATGTTGAGGTGATCGGGATTGCCCAGGGCGACTGAGGACTTCGCAAGCGAGGCTATCATCAATCCATTCAGGTCTGTGAGAACCTTTGTGTCAAGTGACGGTTTGGCTCTCTTGCTACACTCCTCGCGAAGCTTGGTAATCACCTCGCCTAGCTTCGCGCGTCTTACGGTACTATCTGGAAATCTCTGTTGCAGGAATTCTGAATTCAGCGTAAGCACGACACGTGCATCGCCATTTACTTCCGCGTTCGCTTCTAGGCCAGTTTCGGCCATCCCAAATGCTTCTTGGGCCCAAGCGGCCTCCTCGCCAAGCAACTGCCTGAAGTCATCTTTCCTCCATTTGTAGTAATCCCCCTCAATTCCTCCGCTGTCAGCGTCCAGAGCTGTATAGAAAGTTCCAGCAGGAGAAGTCAGCTCGCGCTTTACAAACTCGACTATCTCACGAGATGCAGATGCGAAGCTTTCATCTTTCGTTATCTGAAAGCACTCAGAATAGGCCATGTTCAGGAGAGCCTGGTCATACAGCATCTTTTCGAAGTGCGGCATATGCCACTGGGAGTCCGTAGAATACCTGTGGAATCCGAACCCGACTTGGTCGAATATGCCTCCATGCCGCATCTTTTTTAACGTCAGTTGAACCATGGCCAAGGCAGGAGCTTCTCCACTCCATTCCCAGTATCTCAATAGAAACAGGAGTCTGTGAGGAGAAGGAAATTTAGGGGACTTGCCAAAACCTCCGGATACTTCGTCAAAGGCCTCATAAAGCTCGGTATAACCTTGGTGTAGCAGTTTCTCCATGTCTTCCTGGCTAGGGGTTTGGAGATGAGAGGGGACCGGGTCCTGCTTCGTCAACGCCTCTGTAAGCGCTTCTGCGGATTCTACTAATTTTGACTTCTGGGTATTCCATGCCTCATTTATCCTTAGCGCGAGCTGGCGAAGTCCGATCAATCCCATCATATTGTCCTTAGGAAAATAGGTTCCTGCGAAGAATGGTTTCTTATCCGGTGTCATGATTATCGTGAGCGGCCAGCCGCCACCTCCAGTCATAGACTGGCAGAAATCCATGTACACTTGGTCGATATCTGGCCTCTCTTCTCTATCCACTTTAATGCAAACAAAAGTTGAGTTAAGGATGTTAGCTATATCCTCATCCTCGAAAGACTCGCGTTCCATGACATGACACCAGTGGCAAGTGCTATAGCCGATTGAAAGAAAAACTGGTCTATCCAGTTTCTTTGCCGTGGCGAAAGCCTCTTCCCCCCAAGGAAACCAGTCCACAGGGTTGTATGCGTGCTGCAGTAGGTAGGGGCTTTGTTCAAATATCAACCTGTTTGGACGCCGCGGCGTTTTCATGCTATTCGCCTCTTCAGAGGGTGAGTAAGTCAGACGCTGGGGACTGCGTACGGGCCAGCCCCGATTCCTTCGCTATATTGACTTACTTTTGCAGCTTCGCGCTTGGAAGCGCGCTTTGCGCGGGTGTGGAACACGAACCTGCAGATATCGCGGCCGTCTACCTGGCGATGCGTACTCTCAACTTCTCCCCCGAACAATTCAGAGAACAGCTTCTGCTCCATGATGCACGCTTCGGCATGGCGCTTTGCGATTTCGAATATGGGGCAAGCATATTCTACCATCTCCGCCAAATCCCGAGTGAGCAGTCTCGACTCGGCCATGTATCCCTCTTCAGAACGAATTTCTGCCAGTGCCAAGACCAGTTCATTTCCCGAAAGACCTTTGAGCCTTTCCGAGTAGTCTCGGTGAGCAGTCGCATATCTATCTTTGAGAAAGCAAGACACAAGGCCTCCGTGCGATGTACGGTCAAGATATTCTACAAGTCTCCCGAGCAGCACATTTTCATTGCCAAAACTGTTTCTCCCTTCTTCAGTGGGCATAAAAAGAAATGCTGGTCTGCCGAGCTTCGTTTTGTGAATCTTCCTTGTAACCAATCCCTTTTTCTCGAGCACAACCAGACGTTTGTAAACGCCCATACGAGAGAGACCCAGTTCATCCGCGAGCTGGTTGAGAGTGCGCCCTCCGGAATACCTCAAAAGCAAGAGTAACCGCGCCTCAGTTGACAATCCGTGCTGAAGTTTGCTTTCCTGCATCTGAATTATGTAAACCATTTTGTTTATAAAGTTTCCTGTCCGGAGCAGTTTTCATATTTCGGGCTCAATAGAAAATTTGAGGAAATCCATAATTTGGTAAATTAGTCCTGAAATTTCTTTACTGGAAGTGCACTGCACTCTAGATAAGCAGGGGGTATGAACCCACCTGTTGAGTTTCCCGTCTAGCTGACGCTGGGTTTTCGGTGCAACTGGAGGCGATGTTCACTCGCCTTATCATATGGGTTGGAGCTGGTACGCCTTGGCCTCAGGTTAATTCTTATTTCTGTGATCAGGTTCTGTTCGATATGGAGTTTTCGCTTACCAAGGAAGAAGAGCAAGATGCCCTAGAGTCGTACATCCAGTTCCTAAAGCAACCATCCATTTCTGCGACCGGAGAAGGAATAATGGAAACAGCTGACCTCCTGAATTCCTTATTTCAGCAGGCCGGAATAAAGACCGCTGTTAGAAAAACTGACGGGCATCCCATAGTAACAGGCGAATACAATACTGGCGCTGCACGCACCATTCTGGTGTATAACCACTATGACGTGCAACCCGTAGACCCCCTTAATGAATGGCGCCATGGACCATTCTCTGCAGATATTGCGAACGGCCGAGTATATGCAAGAGGAGCTGCAGATAATAAAGGTACACTCATCGCTAGACTTCTTGGCTTCAAGAAATTCCTTGAGGAGAAAGCTGCGGGTCTCAACTTCAAATTTCTGGTGGAGGGGGAAGAAGAAATCGGGAGCCCACACCTTGAGAGATTCATCAGAGATAATGCCACGACTTTGCACGCCGATGCCGTCATTATGGAAGGAGGAGGATTGGATGCCAAAGGCAGGCCGCAAATTATTCTTGGCGTAAAGGGTCTGCTCTATCTGCAGCTTGACATATCAATTGGTGAAAGAGACCTGCACTCCTCAAATGCGGTCATAACCGAGAATGCCGCGTGGAAGCTCCTGAATGTTCTAAGCACCATAAAGGGTAGCGATGGCCACGTGTTAGTGCCTGGCTTCTATGACGACGTGAAGCCACTACGTGAGGAATATCTTTCAATGGTTGATACTTATGACATCGATCCCTCAGACCTCGAGCGATCGCTGGGGGTCACCAGATTGACAAAGAAAACTAGGAAAGAAGTGGCGCTAGCACTCTTTAATGAGCCCAGCTGCAATATTGACGGTCTAGCCTCTGGTTATTCTGGGACAGGCGCTAAGACAATTGTCCCCGCAAAGGCATTCGCAAAGCTGGATTTCAGGCTCGTTCCGGATCAGGACCCGCAGAAAATTCTGCAGCTCTTGAGGAATCACCTTGCCAAAGTGGGCTTCGAGGGGGAGATAAAGGTGCTTAGCTCAGAATTCCCTGTGCGTTCTCCTTCTAATACGGCCCTTGTCACGGCCCTGAAAAATTCTGCGGCGAAAATCTACGGTAAGCAGTCGTGTCTTATTCCCAACAGCCCAGGAACGCAGCCCATGAGCCTGTTTACGCATGTTCTGGGAATTGGTGAAGCTGTGTCCGCAATTGGTGCCGGGGGACCACTGTCGGCGGTACATGCACCAAATGAAAATGTCGAAATTGATCTGTTCTACAAAGCAATCCTTCACTCGGCGCAGTTCTTCTATGAGTATGCATTAGCCAACCCAGGTCCGAGCCCTCTTGAGAAGTAATCTACGTCTGTCCAGTTATTACCCGATGAACGCAGAAAGCCCCACCTTTTAAGGGTGGGAGGATGTCAGTTATTGCGGGTGGACAGGAGCTATATAATCATCTACTGTTCTCCTTGTTTAGACGGCCCTTGGTTCTAGGGCCACGGTGCTCAGGCCAAGCAAGGCTTAAGCTACGAAGTCGCAACGGAAGTAATAATCCCAAAGGTGGCAGGTCCAGTCAGGTGAGAGAGCTGATTTCGGTTTGATGAACCTCGTATGGAATCAATTTGATTATTCCACCCTGACTGGTGGTCTTTCTACAAGTGGTTCTCCAGTCATAGTGGACGAGATTGGCATCATACTCGTCTTGGGTTTACTCAGCGCCAGGGCGGCTAGCCTGCTCAGGATCCCGGTTATTGTGCCGCTCATTCTTACCGGACTCATTATCGGGCCGTCAGGTCTTTCAATACTTAGCCCTAATTCATTCGGATTTTCAATAGCTGGTGTGGCATTCTTTCTTGTGCCACTCTACCTCTTCGGAACTGGCCTCGAAACCGATTTGAGGGAACTCAGGAAGGTTGCAAAAAGTGTTTTTCTGCTTGCAACCCTAGGAGTTGCGATAACCACTATTGGAGTAGCGGGAATAGGCTACTATGTTCTTCGTCTTCCGCTTACTATTTCGCTTCTGGTTGGAGGAATAGTTTCCGCGACAGACCCTATAGTAATATTTCCACTGCTTAAGTCAGGCAAGTTGGCCCCAAAGATAGCGGCAGTGGCAGGCGGCGAATCTGCACTGAATGACCCAACGAGCATCGTGATTTTCACAATTATTCTGTCTGTCGTTGCCGGCCAAAGTCCTCCAAGTGGACCGATAATTGCGTTTGATTTCGTGAGGCTGCTCTTTGGAGGAGTTGGGGTCGGGCTGCTTGTTGGGGTCGCCTCGATGGCGCTAGTTGAAAGGTTCAGATTCAGGGACCAGATGAACTACGCTAGTGTTGTGATTTTTACAGTGGCCTATGGGTTGGCTGACGCCTTGGGAACGAGCGGGATTGCCGCTGCAATGATTTCCGGCATGGTAGTGGGAGCTGCAATGAAGGAACGATTTACCGCTTTTGAGAGGCAACAGGTAAATTATCTTTGGAGTATTGTGGCTTTCGTGACCCAGGTGGCCATTTTCCTGCTCCTCGGTGTGTACGCGCCCGTAGGAACGTTTGGGGAAGGTAATTTTTTGCTCGGCCTTGGGATATCTGCATCGCTAATATTTTTAGTTCGACCTGCAGCGGTGTGGGCGTCAACAGCCCTAGACGACATATCGCCTAGGGAAAAGGCTCTGATATCATGGGTGGGGGCTAGGGGAGCCGTCCCCGCCGCCTTGGCTTTTGCGCTTATTGGTTACTCAGTAAGTATACCTTCTCTTAAACCATATACTGAGACGGTATTTTCAATAGTACTCTTTATTGTGCTGGTAACTGTGCTTGTGTCAGGCTTCACGACTGGATTCTTGGCCAAGCGATTGGGAGTTCAGGCTGGGGCCAGCGCTGAGTCAGGATGAATCCACCACTCCCATTCAAGGACATGCACGACTTCTCTCCGGATTTCAGTCTTTTCTTGCGATGAGTAGCATATGCTTAACTGCGGGGATCAAGATTTCCATCCCCTTGTCAACGGCCTCAGGAGACCCTGGCAGGCAGATTACAAGCGACTTTCTCAGCACCCCCGCCATTGCTCTAGAAATCATGGCCGAGCTACCTACTTGTTCAATGCTTTCTAACTGAAATCTAACGGCAAATCCTGGCAGGCTCTTGTCTAAGAGGGGCCGAGTTGCCTCCACCGTGACGTCCCTGCGTGATATTCCTGTACCTCCTACTACGACGCAAACGTCGCATCTGACATCCACAATCGATTTTAGAATGGCATATCTAATTTCATGAATCTCATCATCCACTAGAGTACGGAATGTCACTTTGAATCCAGCTTTAGTGGCTGCAGCAACCACTCTGTCACCAGATTCATCAGTTACGTCCTTACCCGATTTCACTTCGTTGTAGCGGGAAGAGCTAGCTACAATTATCCCGAACTCTGGTTGGGCCATTTCGGCAGACGCTCGCTCATGATTTTCATGCGGATGCCGGCTCATTCATTGTCACTTCGACTTCAAGGTCACTTCAACTGATTCTATTTTGGTATCGGGATAACCACCTGTTACATCTTTCTCGAGCTCTTTGACCATGTCCCAGAAAGTAAGCAACGCAACTGAACATGCAGTCAGTGCTTCCATTTCTACACCTGTCGAGTAGTTCGCCTTTACTTGGGTGCTGATACTTACGGCGTCTTCCTCAATTTTTGGTAAGACTGTGACCGAGGTTAGGGGTATCTGGTGACAGTACGGAATCAATTCAAATGTTCGTTTGGCAGCCTGCACGCCAGCGACTACCGCCACTGAGCATGGGTCACCCTTGGGCACTTTTCCCGTCCTGATAAGGCGAAGCGTACTCTTTCTCAACCGCAATCTGCCGTGAGCTTCTGCTGTCCTTAGAGAGGCATGTTTGGCAGTTATGTCTACAGTTCCAGGAGGCATGTAGTCCTCATCCCACGGCGAAGTGATAAACCTTCTTCCCCTACTCTGCAATCCTAAGCCGGCCAACCACTCACCCGTCGCCTTTGTTCGAAAAACAGGGAATGGCGAGGTATACACTCTTCGCGCCGCACCCCAGGCTCCAGAAAGGACCTCTGGTTATGAATTTGATTTCTGGTGATGCCGGCAGTAGGTTGGTCACTCTCAAAAGTGACTGCCAGAAAGTTTCAATACCTGAGGTCAATATCCCACTGCAGCTTCAGTAACCTCGAGCTAGTTGCGGTGAAATCAGACGGGAATGTTATACATCACGAGTAGCAAGCCCGCTCATTCACCGTAACATAACGTGAAGGATGTGTAAAGGCATTGAGTTTAAGTTCAATGGTTAAGCTCCCTCCGGACACCCTCTGAAGCTTTTTGCGCGGCATTCCCCGGTTCGTCAACGATCGAGTTGCCATCTCATTCGAGGAGCATCCTTCTCTTCCATGGTTCAGAAACAATAAGGGTGCCCATTTTACACACTTTTATCCATTCTTGCTCAGCTGGGTTGGGCGACACCTAGGCTCGCAGCTTAAAGTCGCTAGGGGTATCAATGTCGAATAAGATTGCCGGGTCGTCAACCTCTACTCGCTGTAAAGTATCCGGGTATAGTCTGAAAAGTTGACGTATACCTGTGTCTCCCTCCAGCTTCAGCACTTCGGGAAAGGCGCTCGAATCCACTATCACGGGGTTTCCCCTTCTGCCGCGGTAAGTTGGTAGCGTGAAAAATAGCCTATTCTTCTCGTGCGCGAGCATTAACTTCTGCAGTATGGCTTTCGTGACATTAGGCATATCCCCAAGCAGTATAACAGCTGCGTCTGTGTCAGGTGGCAGTTCCATTAGTCCCACTTTAATGGAGCCAGACACTCCTCGGGCGTATTCGCGATTTACTACCACCGAGCAGCCCGTCAAGTTTACCCTTTCTCGAAGAATCGCCTCTCCAGCTCCAAGCACTACTACCACCTCTGAGAATGCGACAGACCGTGCGAGGTCAACCGTCCACTGCAGGAGCGGGCTACCCATGTAGTTCTCGGCCAGCTTTAGTTTGCCAGCCCTCCGTGACTCTCCGGCCGCAAGTATCACACATCCAAATTTCAAGATCTAGTCAAGCCTTCCAAAACTCAACCCTCAATACGGAATGGCCAGAATTTAATCAAACCAACCAGTTAATGGGCTCACACAAGGGGGCTTGGGCCGGCGGCTGTTCATTTTCAAACCTCATAGCTGAACTAGAAAACGAGTGGTAGACTCATCCATTACGATATCGATCCCGCATATGCTACTCTTCCCTGTGCACTTCTTTCCCCTCTCCTATGACAAGTGTAGGGAAATTCGAAAGGTCGAACGGATCTCCATTCCAGACTACTAGCGAGGCCTTGAATCCACTCTTTATCTGACCGATTCCCTTAGCCCCAACTATTTCGGCGGCATCTTTGGTCACCTTTGAAACTGCAGCCTCCTTTGACAGTCCAAAGCGAAGGAAGTGGCGGAGGGTGTAGAACATGTTGCGCTGCAGAATCACTGGGTGATCGCTCATCATGCAGAATTTTGCCCCCGACTTGAGGAGCGATTGGGCGTTTCTCCAGCTTTCGTGTTTCAGCTCAACTTTGTAAGGAAACGAATCCAACGGTCCATACACTATGGGTATCCCCGCAGCAGCCACTCTCGCGAACGCTTCTTCTCTGAAGATGTCCATGCCGTGGTTAAGCACAGCTTTGAAACCAAATTCGTTGACAAGCTGAATCAGGACCATCGCGTCATCTTCTTTGTGAAGGTGAACCATCAGCTTGAGTCTTCTATCAAGTATGTCAATAAATGCATCCATAACTGGCTCTATTTCATCGGGTTGCTTCTTGCGTTTGGATAGTAGGCGTTTGGTCTTTGTGGCTTTGATCAAACTCTCCCGTAGAAGCGCAATTGCGCCCATTCGAGTAGTAGGTCTCTTTCCCTTCCACTCCGTTGTGCTTCTGGGATTGTACCCGAGGGCTGCCTTGACACCCACGTCCATAATTTTTGCTTGCTCAATATTCGTGGCGTAGTTCCTGATTAAGACTGCCTTTCCGCCGACTATGTTTCCACTGCCTGGCAGAACAGTGGAGTATAACACGCCTGACTCGACCGATTCCCTGAATGCGATATCATCCATGTATACACTGTGGATGGCGTTAACTAGTGGAAAGAGTGGGTCCATTTCCTCGTTGCCTTCATCTTCTCGGCCAGGCTCACCCGACCTGGCCATCCCGATATGACTGTGCCCATCAATGAACGCAGGCGTTACGATTCCCTCCCCAAGTATTTCTGCTTCTGGCTTCTCGGAGGTTACCCGCTTGATAATGTCTCCTTCAAAGGTGACATACACATTCCGAACCGTGGTCGAGCCATCATACAACAGGCTTGCTTTGACTGCCCTCATGACTCGGACTTGCTTGGCATGTTAAAATCCTTTCTGGTATATCTGAGAACAGAGCCCATCACGAAACTTTTAAGCAGCAGAGAACCATCGGTTATTGACTTGTATTGAGGGCCAGTCTTAGCTACACAAAAGTGAAAATGCCATTCATCGCGCCATTTACGACCAGTTTCGACACTCAAACACACAGGACGGCAATGATTTTTCAGTTAAAAGCAGGGGATGTCACTGCTTACTCTGAGTGTGTAACAGAAACCAAGCCCTACTACAGTTCTGAAGACAATGACACCTCATTTCACGTCATCAAAGATTTGCTGGCTGAACACGTCCTTGCATTTCCCAAACCGAAGGAGTTCATGAAAATGGAGGAAGTTTCCCGGATTAAAGGCCATAATATGGCAAAAGCCGCGATGGAAATGCTTCTTTGGGATTATCATGCCAAAGTTCAGGGTGTCCCTCTTTACAAGGCACTTGGGAATACCAAGGGATTTGCGGATGTGGGTATCTCAATAGGTATGGACGAGCCCGCTCGTATGGCTGAAAAAGCCACAGCAGCAGTCTCGAGAGGATACAAGAGAATAAAAGTAAAGATCGAAAAGGGAAAAGAGGATAAAATCCTGTCGGCAGTTCGACCCGCGGTCCCAAGCGTCCCGTTAAGTGCAGACGCAAACTCTGACTATACCTTGGCTGACGCTCACACTCTGCGAGCACTGGATAAGTTTAATCTAGTATATCTCGAGCAGCCCCTCGCACACGATGACATAATCGACCACGCCGAACTCAGCAGACAAATGAGCACGCCAATTTGCTTGGATGAGTCCATAACATCAGTTGATAAAGCCAGGAAAGCGATGAAGGCTGGAGCCGCAAGGGTTGTAAATATAAAGCCCGGAAGAGTAGGAGGCTTTACCGAGTCGCTGGCCATAGCTCACCTCGTGCGAGAAGCCGGGGGACATGTTTGGATAGGAGGCATGCTTGAAACCGGCATAGGTCGTGCATTTAACGTAGCCTTGGCCAGCATTTCAGATATAGATTACCCTGGTGACACTTCTCCAAATGACAAGTATTTTCAGCATGACATTGTGAAGAATCCCTTCAAAATGATTGATGGAAGGATCAGACCCTTCGAATCTCCTGGCATTGGAATTGAAATCGACGAACAGGCATTAGCTGGTTACAGACTTTCATCAGGGGTTCTTGCGGAGTCCTGAATTATGCTTGTTCTTAATCCTAAATCCTTGACGTCTCAGAATCTCGCTTCGCAACTTTATACTTCTCCGGCCACTCGCAATACTTGAATACAGGACATGTACCGCACCGGGGACCACGTTTCCTGCAGAACTCCTTACCGAAGCAAACTAGGATGTCGTTAATCCTTCCAAGGTACCTTTTTGTAGCTAGGCTTTCGATCTTGTTCTTAGCAATGTCATAAGAATCCTCAGGGGAGCAAACTCCCAGCCTTTTCGACACCACCTCAACATGAGTGTCCACCGCAACTGTTGTCTTTCTAAAGGAGTAATTCAATATGATGTCAGCGCACTTTGGCCCGATTCCGGGCACTTCAAGCAGGAGTTTCCTGCTACGGGGTACTTTGCCACCATGTACTTTTGAAATATATGACGCAGCTTCCAGTACGCGCTTTGCTTTTGTTGCGTAAAAATTTACAGGTTTGATAAGTTCCCTAACGACCTCCGGATTAGCATCTAGAAGGCTTTCAAGCGTAGGATAGCGTGAGAATAGGGCCGCAAACGCGATATCCGTCCTCTCATCAAGAGTTCTGGTTGAGAGAAGACAACCTATCAGTGTCCTGAAAGGATCTTCACGAATGTGAGCAGGCAAGTCTCGTTTGTAGCGTCCGTCTAGAATTCGGAGAACATGCAGGAAACTACGGCGTTCCACGTGTAAACTAAGGGCCCATTGACCGAAGAGTGAAAAGGATTACGATTCCTTACTATAGAATAGATGAAATTACCGCTCCAAATCACTCACGATAGTATTAAATTTATCCGAGGAGCCGTGTACTTGAAGTATATTGAAGTGCCCGGTCTGCGGAAAGAAGAATCCTGACTCTGCCGCCGCCTGTGTAAGTTGCGGTTCTGCGCTGGCCGGGACCTCCTCGTTACAACCCGTCAGTTCCTATCGGACCGACAGCCGCCCCACTTTGACGGCATCCGAAGTTCAGTCCGAAAATCCAAGTTCGGCTCAGAATGCGCCATCTCAGTCTCTACCCGCTCAAGCACAACAAACTGAGTCGTTCGAAGGTTTAAGGCTCAACTCTCCACTTTTGCCGAGCCTTGTTACAGTAGTCACTTGGGCGATATTCGCGGTTGTGCTCATTGGACTGTCTTCGAATCCTATAACCTTGCTCGCCGTACTCATTATGGTCGGAGTGGCACTATCGATTGCTGCAATATCTCGCCGGAGCTACACTTTCGGAGCAGACGCGATAACGGTTTCATCGAGAACTGGGACAAGGGTAGTCAAGTATACCGACATCAAGTCTGTGCAGCTCATAAGAAACCGCATTTTTCTCGGGTTGGGCCGCATGACCCGGGGGCTTGTTATTCCCTCCAATCCCAGGAGGGGTGATAGCGACCTTTACAGTTGGCTGGGTTCGCGCGTTCCAAAGGCCGTTGAGTCAGACAAATCTCTTGAGACCGAGGATGGGGGTTTGGATCCGACCGACAGCAAATCAGATTTGTGAATTCCTCGCGACCTCGAGCGCTTTTTCTAAGCCCCTTCTAACATACACTCTCACCATTTCCTTTTTATATTCTGCTGAGCCCCGAAGGGGGTCGTCCGAGGGAGTCACTTCTTTGAATGCTTCTTCACTCGCTACAGAAATCACTTCTTTGGAAGGAACTTTACCCAGTATTGCGCTCTCGGCATTTTTCGCCCTCACATTGGTTCCCCCAACAGAAGTCAGTCCTATACCGGCGTAGCTGCATTTTCCGGACGAGTCAAGGGCTAACGAGACAGCCACACCTACTATCGCGTAATCTCCGGACTTCCGTTCGAGTTTAAGGTATGCACCTCCGAGCTTTCCCGGGGGCACCTGAAATTCAATTTCCTCCAGTATCTCACCTTGTTTAAGAGCGCTCTGAAAGGTGTCCACGAACCAGTTATCCGACTCAATCGTCCTAGTTCCCGATGGCCCTCTAACATGCATTAATCCGCGTGCGGCGAGCACGCATGAGCCCATGTCACCTGAAGGGTCACAGTGGCTCAAGCTACCTCCAATAGTACCCCAGTTCCGCACTTGGGGGTCCCCCACAACTGAGGCTCCTGAGGCGATCACTCGATGAGTGCGACTCACTTCGGATGAATTTTCTAGCTCAAAGTATGTGGTCAGAGCTCCTATTCTGAGAGTGTTTCCATCTCTTCTGATATACTTGAGACCTTGGATCCCCCCAATATCTATCAGGTATTTCGGTCTTAGTACCCTTAACTTCATTAGTGGTATTAAGCTGTGACCGCCGGCAAGAACACGGGCTTCTTCCCCATGCTCCCCCAGCACACGCACTGCCTCTTCCACACTTTGAACTCGAACGTAATCAAACTTAGACGGGTACATTATAACGAGGCCCTACTTGGTCCATTGAGATAAGCGTTATCTCACGAAACTGGATGCTTCGGTTGTGCAACGCCACCAAAGCTGATAACGACCACTTTATGGCTGGAGAGTTTCTGTTGGTCTTCAGAGCTATTACACAGGGTGATACTGATGTCTTGTCCATGGTTCTTCTCTATGGCTCTTCACCCAAGAGATTTGGTCCGTGTAGCGGAATATGGGGATCTAGTGTGCAAACGATGGCTCTCTGAAGGCGTGAGCATAAGTCGGACAAAATGGAAAATTACGATTCGCTCTAGTTTTGAATATTCTAGCCTCTCCCACCTGGGACTAGATAGACCCAGCCATGTGATCCCTGTCGTATTGAAGAGCTATGAAAGGCAACGGAAGACAACGCGCTCAGGGATACAGAAGTAACCTGTCAAGGTAGCAATTTTACAAAAATGCTGCAGCACAATAATCGAGGTTTGATGGGTTGGGTCCAAACGCTGGCACGAAGAGGAACTGGGGTAAAAGGCTTAAGTCTGGGAATCCGCTCGAATGCGTATGGTCGAGCTGAGCGGTTCGGAAGTGGTAAACGTAAGTCTCGACCGGATATGGGAATTTGTCTCGGATACGAGTAGAGTCGCGAATTGTATTCCTGGAGTCAAAGCCATTAGCTTAAAGGATCAGGATCACTTCGACGCCGATGTTGAAGTCGCGGTTGGGTTTATCAAGAATACCTATAAACTCTCAGTGGGAATCAACAGAACCCCCAAGACTGCAATCGACTTGAGCCTCTCTGGTTCGGGCGGCGGGGGCCGAATGGACGGCTCCGCAAAAGTCACCTTTGGCGATGAGGTGAGTGCGGTAAGAGTATCGTATAATGCTTCAATCACGATTGCTGGTCCTCTCGCTGGCCTAGGTGCGAGATTTATTGGCAACACATCGGACAAGATACTCAAGGGCCTCTTCGATTGCATAAAACGCGGCGTCGAACAGGCTTAGCTACTGCTCAAAACACGCTTTTGGTGAGCATCAATGCAAACATCTGTACCTCCACCGGGAATATACACAAAGGGATCACTGGATATAACACCTATTGCAGCTGCACTGGGAAGTGATGCCGGAACAACAGGTTCTGTCGTCAGTTTTACAGGTTTTGTAAAACGATTTAGCAAGTATGGCAGGAAAGTCAGTTATCTTGTTATGGAATCATATGATCCTCTTGCAAGCGAGCAAATAACCAAGATATGTTCAGAGCTTTCGCTGAAATATCAATTAAATCGCGCTGCAATCTATCATTTTGTTGGAAAGTTTTTCCCTGGTGAGGTGCTTGTGCACATAGTAATAGCTTCTACAGGGCGGAAGGAGGGACTGACTGCCTTAGAAGAAGCGATTCACAGGTACAAGACCGAACCCGCCATATGGAAGCAAGAAGTATATGAGGATGGAACCAGTACCTGGATTGAGGGTGAAAGCTGAATGGGCTTTCAAGGTGAGATAATTTCTACGCAATCGCCTACAAGCGTGTCTATAGACTTTCTAGCACTAAGCTGCTGCGGCCCAGTCTCAATGAATAGAATTCCGCCTGCGGTATAGCTGCACCTGCAGCCGTAGGCTTCTGTTTGCATCACCATCTTCCCCAGCAACCTCGCGGCGTGTCCTCTTTGCTCTGCTGACTTGATCGCATCTTCTACGGTGGTCGGTTTTCGCACCTTTACCATAAGAAACGGATAGCCATTTCTGCTACAGAGCTCGATATACGTCGAGTCAGAGCTGGCAAGCGGGCGGTTCTCAATCCTAGGGCACTTCGGGTTTGCGAAAATCGCCACCTTTTCTAGTGAGTAATTGGAAAAATCTACAAAGAGCAACGAATTCAGCAATTTCGGCGAATCTAGCAGCGCGTTAACGGCTTCAGTGCTCTGTATCGCACCCACAGTTTGGACAAGTTCACTTCGTACTCCTGTGGTGGCGCAGGACTCTAGCGAACTATCGTCATAGGAAGGAAAAAGGCATTCTATACATGGCTCCTGCCACGGATAGAACAGGGAAACATTTCCATATTGTCCCAATGCGGCTCCATACACCAGTCTGCGGCGCTCGGTCGCACATGCTCTATTAACCGTGTATTTTGTAAGGAAATTGTCAGTGCACTCTAAGACTATATCGCATTTCTTTACGACTTCGGTAGCCACGGCTAGGTCTACGTAATTGCAGTATGGATACACCTCCACATCGGGGTTCATTGCCGACAGCCGAGATGCAGCTGCCTCGACCTTTGCGTAGCCAAGGTCAGCTTCGGAATAAATAAGCTGTCGATGAAGGTCGGTTATCGAAACGATATCGTGGTCAACAATATGTAGCTCTCCAACTCCCTGCGCAGCTAGGCTCAAGGCCGCTTGAGAACCGAGTCCGCCTATTCCGAAGATTGCCGCGCTGGCACGCGACAACATGTCCTGCCCCCTTTCTCCTATTTCGGGAAGAATGCTTTGCCTAGAATATCTCAGTAGCTGATCAAGACCGACTCTCTTGGGCACTCCTGCGACCATGTTAAGCCCGCATTAAGGGATGGCACAACTTAATAGTTTGACCCTTGCAATGTTTCCTGAGCCCAGTGAAAGTAACCATAAGATACTTCGCCTCCGTAAGGGAGGCTGTGGGAACCAGTTTGGACATCGTTGAGCTCCCACCGAATTCAAATTTGGAAAATCTCTTCACCCACCTGCGCGATTTAAGGCCGCGGTTATGGAATCTGGTCCTTGAAGATAGGAAAGATGGGATGGGTCGAAGACTCGTCTTACTTTTAGACGGGATGAGAGTGGATGCGCTTGATACCGAAATTAGAGATGGTTCCCAACTCGTGATTATGCCTCCGGTAGCGGGGGGATAGCTGGACTATGTGATATGTATCCGATTTAACGTCAATTCCTCTACAACCTCGCTGAAGAATCATGAACGTTGAGAGCTCGCTTCATGGGGGACTTATATTTCGTGCAGTCCGCCTTGACCGGCCGATTGATTCGTACCTGGCAAGGGGCGCTAGGACAATTCTCTCTTGGGATTCACTTGCCGCAGGTCTGCTAGGCTGCCTTTAGCGCTTAGTTAGGGTTTGTATTCTCAGGTTAGTCCATGTATTTCGTAAAGCTAGATTCGTACACGTTTCTCACTTCCAGTGTACCATACTCTGCTATTGAGTGGTTGGGTGAAGGGACTGGTCCGCCTGGCTCCGGGGTAAGCGAGTGGCTAGTTAGTTCATCTAGGCCGGTTCATCAAGGCAAACGTGTCAGAGTCTGGAGTTAAACGGTTTGTTGATATACTATTTCTGGCTAATTATGAGCCATGCTTGGTCGCAGCGCTTTTCTCCTTCCGCCAAGCTTGGTGGCTTAACTAGACAATACGACTGAGCTCCGCTACAATCACTACGGTGCCGCCTTGGAAAAAGCAGTGAGGCTCCCAGAGAGGGGATCCGGCTAAGCTATGCCGTCTGCGCAATCGAACGAGCTCTGCCAAATCGCACGTTCTAAAAGCGCCAGGAATTACATTTGCCGTATCAGGTTATCCCACGCATGCTGGAAAGGACGATTGAAATTCTTTGAGATACTCAGACGAGGAGTTTCCACAGGCAAGCGTATAGAGCCACGAACCCAAGCACTAGGAGGACATCGTCATTAGAGACTATTACTGGCTCTTTGGGGGGGAACGAACTAAGCCGATTTCTAGCCTTTAAGGGCATAACCAAATGCGATGACTATGGGCGTCATAAAGAGAATTGTGAGCAAATAGTTCAGCGGATAACCGAGGTCTCCGACCCACAGGCTTTTGAAAGCGAAACCCAATCCCAATATCAGAACGATTCCAACTCCTATCCTCAGTACAGGATGCACCTTAAACGCCTCTCATTAATACCACTCTGTAACACGTAATTAGTGTAGTGAACGTAGTACAAAATCAATACGTACAATGAGTCATAGACTTCTGAATGAAACTCAAGAGAGCTAATGGAATAACTTTTGTTTTTGTGCACGGGCACTGCTGCACTTGCGTAATTCACCCCAGGTATTGAACGGTCGAGTGCTCAGCTGGACAGCGTCACCACGAAAATTATCCCGGGCGACCACTCAATTCCAGTTGGCGAAGTGAGAAACTACGGCTTATTCACTTCCGACAACAAGTCAAATGCCATTTTGGTGGCGCTCGGGAGACCAATCTTCGTGATTTCTTGGACTAGTTGTTCTGCAACACCTAGCCTCTTCGCATTGCGCCTGCCCATAAGGTCCTCTTCCACTACCCAAACTAGGGCTTCTAGAAGATCTGCCGCCTTGTACAGCTTTGACTCAAAAGTACGTGATCGCATGTCTCTCCAAGACTTCATGAATCTCTCTGAGCTAAACGAAGGCAAAGACCTTACCAGCGAGGAATAAGCTTCCTCGGCAAGTATATCCATTTCTTCGTTTACCCTAGGATTTGCATGCTTTACCGGACGAGGAATATCGCTGATACGAACCTCAGCGATATCGTGAATGAGACACATTCTGAGCAATTTGGCATAATCTACAGTCTTTCCGCTCTCTACCTCCATATCTGCTAGAAGGAGGGCATAAAGTGAAGTATAATAAGAATGTTCGGCTACGTTTTCGTTTTGTAGCCCCCTGATAGTCGGAAAGCGTCTAAGGATCATCAGGTCTCGGGTTTCGTGGAGAAAGTTGAACGTGTCATGCTTTGGAGCCATCTGTGCAGCTTTCTTTGTCCTTCTATTAACGTCTGCGCACAGGGTAATTTATGGAAGGTACGAGCAACTTCACTGAGGGGGCCCAATCAGAGACTGGCGCAATACTTGAGACTGTAACTCTGACCTGCGAATTCAAAAATAGGGATTTTTCGGGTCACCGGAAAGCCAAATTCGGATATAGAATTCCTAGTTTTTATCTGGACGCACGCTGCGCAGCGTAGAAGGTTTTCTCGGAAAGCAGTTGGGCTCCTTGCTGCCAAACCCGGGCGCAGGCTGAACTGGGTGACTGTTTACAAGCTGGCGCTGTCCAATCTATTCTATTCTATATTATTGAATAGACGGGTTCTGTCGCGCGCGGATGGCCCCCGTTCATAGGGAAATGATGTCCTTCGGGTCCGGCCGTGTCTGAGAAGCGATAGATCGACAACGAAATTAACAATAATTAATGTTGTTGAAAGTCCAAGGGCTCCAGTGAGAAGTGAGGTAGGAACTACGGGGAGGGTCATGCCGGCCCCTAGGCTCGCGCCAACTTGTGGACCAATTTGCGGTCCAAAGGTAATAAGCAGAAGGATAATTGTGGCATTGAAGATAGGCATAAACATCTCGATTCCAAAGGTACCCAACTCGTAAATGTCGTAAATCAGATAAGCGAATGCAAGCGATACGCCTCCAAATATGGCAACAGACGGACTAACAAAATAAATTGCTCCTCCTGCCACGAAACAACTCAACCCGACCACTAGTGGGAGGATATCTCTAGGCGTGTACTTAATCAATTTTTTCTGATGCAACCATATGGGTGAGAGTGAAATCACCCCAAGACTTATGAGAACAATGAAGTCCGTTATGTCTATCAGAAAGTTACCGTTGCCTACTGCGAGAATCAAAATTGCAACGAGCGTAAACAGATAGGAGTAGCGCGAAAATGATTCAGGCATAAAGCCGTCTTCAGATAGGGCCCCAAGATGTCTCGATGCCGCAAGGAAAGACGGTACGAAAGTGGTGATAGTTGCGAGCAGAAATGCAACCGCGACAAGTAACTCTTGCTTTGCACCCAAGAAGTTGTAGGCGATATAGAGAGCCGGAATCTGTGATTTCACTAGCATGGTATAGTTTGGGTGAAGACTGAAGACGGCGACACCGTAGAGAATGTTAATTACCGACGCAATTATTACGCTGAGCACCATCGTGACGCCCAGATAATTCGTTTTCTTCATCCTGTAGCCTCGTAAAATCCAGGATATTACTGGAACTGACGAGTAGTCGAACACGTCTCTCTCCAGCGCTTGGATCTCTTGAAACCCGAAAAAGAGGAGATAGAGGTAGCCAGTATTTATCACAAGCGCGAAAATCCAGCTCGAAGGTGCGCCGATATTTAGCAAACCCGTTAGGTTCCATGAACCACGGTCTCCAAGGAGAACATCTTGGATTAGAAGAATTACTACCATTATTCCGGTGAGCGCAATCTGAATGTGGCCAATGACGCGCAGCAATCGTTGCTCGAAAAGCACATTTAGAATTGTCCATCCGATAAAGCCGAGAGTTATCGCCCAAACTATTAGTTCAGATGCAACCGGGCTCACTCCGACATTCGTGAGAACTCCTGGCATAAGTTCAAAATCGAATACTATGAAAATGAGTTTTGAATAGGCTGCAAGTGCAACGTTCGCAATCCACATCGAGAGACGAGAAACAAAATACCTGACGCTTCGTGTCCCACAAGCCAACTTGGTAAAAGAGGGGCCTCCTAGAGCATCTGAGCCAGTTTTGGCTGATTCCAGATACATGTCTTGGTAAACCTTGGCCATTAGCACGGATAGTGCGGTTGCGAGTGCTAGGGACGCAAGGGACACAAACTCATACTGAATAACATTTAGAGGTATCAATATAAAAAGTGGAGAGCCAAGGGTAGCACCCAGACCTACTGCCAACAGCGAGCTAAAGCCGTAGCTTGGTTTGGTGGAATCTCGCCTTTTAATTCTGGGGAATCGTGTCCTCAAAGATTCGGGAAGTGCTGCAAGGAGGAAACCTCCTGAAAGTACGAGCGCCGTTCCCGCAATCATCGAAATGACTGTGCCCACTGTGAAGAAGCCCGTCTGGCTTGACATCGAGAATTCGTTAACTACATAAAGGAGACCTAATAGCAGGACAATAA
>JAJYZJ010000102.1 GCA_021800035.1 archaeon | reverse complement strand
TACGATATTGTGGTCACAGACTCTGAGGGTAACTCGGTAACGACCGGTACCGGTCAAATCACCGTAAATCCGGACCCCTCCGTCAGTGGCTCGCTATCTCAGGAGAAGTACGACGCCGGCCAAAATCTTACGGTGTACTATACAGCCGCTGGGGGTACGCCTCCTTATACCATTAGTATCACAGTGAACGGCACGGTAGCCCAGAACGGGACAGTGCTCAGAAGTTTGGGGGCGCACGTCGCCTATGTCAAACTCGTGGATTCTGTGGGCTATGTCGTAAAGTCGAGCGCGCTTGAGTTTGTCGTGAACCCCGACCCTTCGAGCAAGCTGTCAGTAGCGAGGACCACGACTGACGCCGGGCTCACTGTCGAGATAAGCAACACGGTTCTGAACGGAACAGCCCCCTACTCTTACGCTTGGTACGTAAACGGCGCAGAATCGAGCGGCACGTCCAGCTTTGGTTTCAGTGCTTCCCAGCCCGGGCATTATAGCCTGTACTCTGTTGTCACAGATTCAGCTGGGTACAGGGTGAGATCAGGAAACGTGTCGCTTGTAGTCAATCCGGACCCGGTGATATCGTCCTTCAGCGCGTCAGCGCAGTCCTCTAACTTCTTCCTGCTGGATACTTCCGCAAACGCAGCCGGTTCCGCGTCTTTGGGAACCGGTCCGTATACATACGAATGGTATGATAATGGGGTGCTTGTCTCGAACACGACATCGCCGAGTTATACCTATCAGTTCAAGCATATGGGTGAGCACACCCTGCAACTGAAGGTGCTCGACGCCGCGGGTTATGTCGTGAGCTCTCAAACTGTGGCGGTCGATTACACCTACAACTTTCTAACAATAGGCCTGGTCGCGGCTGTCGTAGCAGGTGTGATCGGGGGCGGGCTGGCGTTCTGGCGCAGACGGAAAAGCAAAGGTGAGGGTTCAATAGAAGGAGGTGCAACAACAGCGCAGCCGCCGGCTTCTCAAGCGCCGCAAAGTGCGGCTCCCGCTGTAAAGACGGAGCCCTCGATAGCTTACTGCCCGGAGTGCGGCCACAAGTTGACCGGCGGTAACTTCTGCGAAAAATGCGGAGCCAAACTTTCAGGGTAAAGTCAAAGCAAGCTTGGCTAAGGCGGGCAGGCAGCTCCAACTATGACTCCTGTATTCGGTCCGGTAATGGAAAATATTAGCAGATATAATTACAGCTCGCGTCATGATGGATTTCGCGATTGATAGTTGGTCGCTACCTCTTGCTTGACCTTATCACTTCTGCTGCTTTTCCTTGAATTGATACTTTTCCGTATATTGCTGCGGTCCAGTCGCCGGCAGGCAACCCGCCAAAGAGAGGTCGCACGAACGCTCAGGGGAGCTCGAAGTATCACTCGTCACCAGAAACGCTTGTTCTGCTTCTTCCATTGGGTCTGGACACAGATGTTTCCCTGCAGTCGCCGCAGTGAACCATCTTGCCGGGTTCATTGCGCTGGGTGAGTTAAGTCCCGATTCTCGGTTGTGCGCTGCACGGTCAGATTAGAAGGGTTACCCGCAAAGGGCGGGGGGATTCGCGCATGAGGAGACGGCTACTCCCGTAACGAGTCCCTGGGCCATGTGTAAACGGGTAAAGCGGCCCAGGGCCAAAAGTTACAGGCTTCGCCAACGGCGTGAGTGCTCTTTTTTCCCTACGTGAACGGACCACGTGTGAAGGCATCGGTTTCATCACACAGATTGGCGTTCGGATAACCCGCGGTTGTAAGAAGCTCGGCCGGTTCAAAAACTGAACTTTCTTCCCGGTTTAAATCGCCGGGGTTATAGTTAGCCCGCGCTTCGAAATGCTCGAAATCGATGACCTATCGGTGACTTACCGGAAGGGTTCAGATGCTTTGAAGGGAGTTAACCTGAAGCTCCATAAGGGCAAGGCGGTCGTGGTCGGCCCAAACGGCTCCGGAAAAACCACCCTGCTCAGAGCCGCGCTTGGACTTGCGCCGATAAGCCGCGGGCGGGTGCGCGTCTTCGGAATAGACGTACAGAGTATCAGGACCGATACTCGGCTTGCGACCAACGTGCTTGAAGTATATCGCCTCGCCCGGCTGCGAGTAAAGGACATGATTTCCCTTTACGCGGAATTGAAGGGCGCAGATCCGGCGCAGTCGCTAAAGATGATCGACGACTTTGAACTCGGCGGCACACTGAGCAAGTGGATATATGAACTCAGTTCGGGCCAGCAAAAGCTCCTCGGAAACATACTCGCGCTGAGTTTCGAGCCCAGACTCTGTCTGCTCGACGAGCCCTTCGACCAGGTTGACCAGTCTCGCAGGCTGAGGCTGGCCCAGCTGCTTCGGGATTTCCCGGGAGAAGTGCTCCTGAACACTCACGAGTTTGGCCTGCTGGACAGGCTGGGAGAGTCTGCGCTCTACTTTATGATCGAGGGGAGGCTATTCGGGAGTTTCGAGCTTTCGCAGCTTACGAGGCTATATATCAGCCGCGGGGAGGTGGCGGGTGCGCTCGTAACGCTCGACACTTCCTACGGAAAATTCTCGGTGACTCTGGACAGGGGCGAGGCGGCAATAACCACTTCGACTTCGCTTGAAAGGTTGCTCGAGGCGGTTGCGTAATGGCCGTAATCAGTTACTATACCCGAAGCCTGCTCACGAACAAGAGCCTGTGGGGCTGGGGAGTTCTCTTTATGGGCTTCTGGCTCGTCCTGGGAGCGTACATATTCGTCCAGACCGGAGAAATTGCTACGGCCCCGGCCGCTCTCGCCTACACCGCAGATTGGTACGGGATAATCGCACTGTTTTCGCTCTCCAGCCTGTCAACCAGTATCGCATATTCGATTTATTACGCTTCACCCGCGCTCGCCTACTGCTTCCGCTATACAAAACTCAGGCCCATCACATATCTCCTGAATCTACTGGGGTCGTCCTCCTTTCTGGGTGTCTTTCTCAGCCTTATCATGCTCGGGGGGACCTACGCGCTCTACAGCACGAGATTCGGATTCAATCTAAGGCCGAGCGATATTCCGGCTGCTGTGATCTTCTCCGCGCTTTCGGGCGCGTTCATGCTCGCGCTTTCATCTTTCCTCGTGCTTGTGGTGAACAACTACCTCGGGCTCCGGAACGTCTCCTTTATTTCATTCGTTCCGCTTCTCCTGTCCTACGTGTTCGGGTTCGGCCAGCTTTTTACGTCTCTTCCGACTGTGCTCCTTTATTCCTCGCCCATGACCGCCATGATTGATTTGCTCTACCACTTTTACAGCGGTTATGCTCCTACGGTTGTGCTCACAAACCCCTCGAGTGCAACACTGGACTGGAGATTGATGGCGGCGAGCCTGACAGCGTGGACGCTCCTTCTGCTCCTCGCAAGCGGATTCCTTCTCGGCCGGATCAGGCCGCGCTCGATAGAAGAGGCCCGCCAGGCTTGACGAGTGAGGGCGAGCTTTCGCGGGACGAGCTCGAGTGGGTATCCAGGCGAACTCTCGACTTTGAGGAGTACGTGCTGCGCAGAGCATGGGGAGTTTTCTACGCGACGTGGGCGGCAGCCTATCTCGCCTATGTGGGCTTGCCATATCTTCTTTCGGGTCTGCCGAATGCGTTCGCATGGCTGGCATACGCGCTCGGCTACGGCGTGGTGAGCCTTTCAGTTGGAATGCTCACAGGCAGGATTTTTTTCACTGCGGGGCGCACGCTCAGATTGAGAAGGTCACTGGAGCCCGAGAGCTGGAGAAGGGGGTTCGGGCTTCGGTTCATTGCGGTGTTCGTCATCTTCTTTGCTTCAGCGGGATTGAGCGTCTACTTTTTTGGGGCAAGAGGGATTTCGCTCTACTTCGTGGTGTTGCTGGTCTACGATGTCTATCTCTTCCATCTGCTGAAATCAAGCTTCGGAAAGCTCTCTATTGACGGGCTTGTGGCTACGATAAGCTACGGAGCAGGCGCGCTCGCATCTTCCGCTGCAGCGGCTCTCGGGCTCTGGGATTACGTCACAACGGCCTGGGTTGTGACCGCAGCCTGCTGGCTGTTTTCTTCGGTGTACGCGCTCTATCACGCCCCCGAAGTTTACGCTGGGGGCTCTTTAATGGTGGAGAGAGATTAAGAAAGAAGAAAAAGAGAAGACGGCCGCGGCCGGCCGGAACGAGCGCCTGAAAGAGTTCGCGAGCTTGCTTGACGAGCCCGCGCTGAGGTCCACCGCGAGACTGCTCATTCTCGCATCGCTCGCGCTCAACCGCCGAATGGGTTTCGCTACGCTCTTGCAGCTCACAGGTCTAGGGAAGGGCAGCCTGAGCGCCCATCTCGACCAGCTCGAGGAAGCCGGCCTGCTCAGGCTCAGGCGCGTGTTCACGATTGCAGGTCCCAGAGTGGTCGCTGACATAACCCCGAAGGGGCTCGACGCGTATGAAAAATACATAGGCGCGCTTGAGAAGCTGGGCAGCGCCCGAAAGGAAGGTGCGAGGGATTAGGCCGGAGGCATGGCGCGAAAATCAATTTATGCACTGCCTTGGCGTTTAATTGACTGATTGAGTGGCCCCGCGGGCTCAGGTTGTCCAGCTCAAGCTGCAGGAATTTTCCGCAGATATCTTTCTGGGGAGGAACCGAATTACGTGCTTGGTAGCACGGACTCGCGAGAGTCGGGCGCTCAGGTAAATCGGGCAGAAAGCGATATCAGTCGCTCGAGCGTGCCCGGGGAAGTGTCCCAGCAGCAAGGTTACCACGCGCAAACGCCCGGAAGGTTCGGGCCTCAGAACGAGTTCGTGCTCCCGGA
>JAJYZJ010000038.1 GCA_021800035.1 archaeon | reverse complement strand
GCGAATAGCTCGCATTTGCCGCGAAATTGGCGATGTCTTCCGCGAGCATGGTCTATCCGGGCGCATTGATAGGGTAGCTGATATAAGTATACTGACTTGCATCACGATTTATCCTGAGCAAAACGATCACAGCTTTGGTTAGAGCTCTCTTAAGCGTAAAGGTTCTCAGTCATCTTTTGACGACGTGTTTTGGCTTTCCCTGCAGCACTCTAGCAACGCAAAGGAGTTTCAGGTCAGTTTCCTTGGGAGCTCTGATACTCTTCCTCTCCGCGTCTAGGGCATAAAACGCCTCAGGAGAGAACCCGGCTCGTTTTAGAATTTTGACAAGCGACTTTGTATTGTAAAGCTTCAGTTTTTGATGTTCGGCAGAGGCTCCGAGTAATCGCTCGCGCTGGGGGTCTATGTAGTAGTTCTCGATACTAATGAAAAGTTCTTCTTTGGATTTCTGATAGACTGCCTTAGTTAGTCTGATTGCGATATTACCGCTTTGGCTGTCGACAGCCTTGTCCCAGTTCAACCTTCCTTGGTTAGTTCTTGACTGGGCGTCAACTCCTGAAGGCTGCCAGAATTCAAAAACCAGCAGGCCGTTTGGCAGATGTCTTCTTATCCCAGCTAGGAACTGTTCTAGGTCTCTAGCTACTGTCAGGTGACCGAATGAACCAGAAAGTAATAGCCCAACGTCAAACTGCCACGCAAACCGTATCTGGCGCATGTCCATCCTGTAGAACTGTGGGGGGTGCGGGAACCCTGCCGTCTTTGATCGAGCAAGAGAGAGCATTTCTTCTGAGGAGTCAATACCAGTAACTTCGTAGCCCTTTTTGGCGAGAAGTATAGAGTGATTTCCTGTAGAGCAGTTGACGGTAAGAACCTTCGTGACCCTTCTTTTCAAGTGCCTCTGTATTATCCTGTCTATCATAGACACCTCAAATTCGAAGTCAACTGTTTGATGCGTTATCAAATCGAGCAGAATTGCGGCGACTGGTTTGTCTTTCTGCTGTATGGCCTTCATGTACATTTTAGTGCTACATAAGACATGAAGATAAACATGCCGTGTTGCGGGATTAATTTCCTTCCACGGCCTTTGCGACGCCTGTTCCAGTGTGCACACAGTCGCAATTGAGGAGAATCTGGCCGGATTCTTCCCGTGAGAGTCTGAAGAACGGCCGATTGTCTTAAAGAAAAGAACTCTCATGGGGATGCTAGCCAGGGCGCAGAATAGATTAACATGATAAATTATCTGCTCGCAAGCGAGAATGAAACTGTATTGAGTCATGGTGAAAAATTAGCGATGGCCAATTCTGTTGGTCGCTCCCCACCAGGTAGCTGTGCGATGAAAACGAGCGGTCAAACTAAATGGAAATGACTTTGCGTGTGGCTAACGAGTTACAATCTCCTTAGCCGCTCGGGGCGCAAGCCCTTTCCCAGATCTTGAGTAAAGGGTCCACGTGAAAAGAACAGAGTTAGACCTCCCCCCGTCAATGGGTCTCCGGGGCAGAAATTTCATAGACATGTCTGCAGGAATCCAGAGAGCCTCCGCTGAAAACCGCAGAAAATGGCTTTTTGGAGTCAGTTTTTTTACAACCTGCAAGGGTAGCTAGTGTCACCACTTGCCATCACAAAGGAGCCTGGTCGGCCTACTGGATCTCTTCACAGGTTTCGAAGTCTTACGACCAGTGGTGTTCCCCATACTGGCGCTGAAGGTAGGGGTGGGTTACCTTCAGATCGGTGAGGTGTTATCACTCTACGCCGCGGTGTCCACCTTATTCTATTATCCGGCTTCACTTCTGGCTCAGAGGTTGGGGACTAAGCGAGTGGTACTCCTTTCTCAGATCCTCATGATAATATCTACAGCCATACTCACTCTCTCAGTGGGTTTCCTAGCATTTACAGCTTCTTACCTTCTTTACGGTGTTGTACAGGCAATCTATGTTCAGAGGGCAAATTTGATAGCATACAATACGAAGGGCGTCAAGGAATCTACAGCCTGGTTCTCGTTAACAAATTCCCTGAACCTGTTCGGGCGCGTGATAGCTACGGGTTCTGTCGCCCTGATTGGCGGGGCACCCTCGGTAGAGTTGCTCCGAACGGGTTTCGGAGTGCTGACCCTCGTTGAATTTGTTCCGCTTCTATTGCTTAGAAGTCTGAAAGAGTTTCGGGTTACGGCCAAATTCAGTTTGATGGCCTCAAAGAGCGCCTTTGGGTATGGAACGGGTTACCTCATAACCGGGTTTGGTTTTGGGATCACAGCGACGCTACTTCAAGTCTGGTTTACGAGAATGGGGCTGGGCGTAAACGAAGTTGGTTTGGCCTATCTTGGGGGTTATACCTTCGGCATGCTCGGCTCAGGGCTGGGGAGCGCCTTTGCGAGGAACGTGGTCTTTTCTTTTGCGGTTCTGAGCGTTGCCTTTGCGGCGGCGACAGTCGGGCTGTACTTGCCGGTAGCGATAAGCCTCGTATCTTACATGGTATATAGCTTTTCGAGATTTGCGAGGAGTGTAGTTGGATCAGGCATGCGCACTGAGGTTTTCAAAGACATCGGGGAGGTGGAGAAGGGGTTGGGAGTAGTTTCGGTGATGGGGGGAGCGGGTGACATCGCAGGAACTTTCGCCCAGGGGGCTCTTTTTGGCACCAACGAGTTCTCCTTGCCCTTCATAATTGGGGGAGCCTCTATCGTCGTCGGCTCGGCTCTAAACATTATCTTTTACAGGCAAAGATTTCCAGCGCCGGGCTCCACAAAGCCCCAAACCCTGTCCGGAGCAGAGGCGGAGCAGGGAAGCAAAGCCTAGGTATCTCTATTTGCTCTGTTGACTAGCTTCCCTCTGCAACGATTCAAGTCAGAGTTCGTGCGAACTTCAAACTTGAGTTATCTTCGGGACAAAGTCAGGAAGCAATTATCGCAATGAGTCCACTGAACTTTCATGGCTACGCCAGTCGAGGGAGTAGCGGGGCATGCGGAGCGGAATCGAAACGAGTCGCAGGGAGAGAGTTGCTAATACTTACGTGATACACTGCCGCCGCGACATGGAGTGCTTCATTTCTTCGAAAAGGATGACCGGCTTAGCGCATTCTCATTTACGTCAGATCCAATGCCTCAAGCTCGGACTTGGCTCCTTGGATCCTCGCTCATGTTTTAAGCAATGGTTGAGGTTGGAAAGCCAAGACCCGTCAAAGGGGCACTATCCCAAATATCTGTGGGATTCTCACACAGGCAGTTTCATCTGTCAATGTGAAATCCGAACAAGGGCTACATGTGATTTGTCAATAGATTGAGATATTAAGACACTTGGTGAGAATCTGAAAAGACTAAATCTGTCTGTGTTCTTCGAGTCTTGCAGCTTCCAGTTTTGCCAGTTTCGCAGCTCTTGTTCTAACTACGGCCTCTATCGCCTTGGCCCTGTTGACGAAAAGATTGTCTGACGCAGACATTTGAGGGGCGCCCTCAAAATGAACGACGCTTACACCAACAAGTATCTCTCTTGTGAGAGGTTCCTCCTTGGTGTATTCAATGTTCATTTTATACCTTATTTTGGTGCCGTCTGCAGCTTCAGCCTCAATCGTCGATGAATCCCCCCGATTCTGTTCGCCCATGAGTGTCGTGATTATTTGCTCCAAGTCTCTGGACTGTGAGCTTCCCGTGTTGTTTCCGAGGGTAGCGACCTTTCCAGCGCGAGACGGCGACAGCGAACCGCTGGGGTCGGCTGGGGCTCCTGATTCTGTCGGACCAGCTTTTACCACGTTTCTACCTCTGTTCAGGCCGAAACCTCCTAGGCCTCCTTTCTTGGGGATTGTAGCGCGAGTGACTGAAAAATGGTAAACCGCTCCATGCATGCTAGGTTCTCTCCTGAGTAGATTTATTTGGTAATCATCAATCACCCAAGATTGTTCGTCTGGCTCCTGTTTTGGGTGACCTTTGTTACCATTCGGCTCTTTCTTTGATTTCCAGAACATCTTCGGGCTCACTTGCCTGGGCTTTGAAAGTGACATGCTGTTGCGGCTTCATAAGGATTGCCAGAAGACGTTTCTGCGCGAGCAAAATCAGGCTGTGACTGGAATTCCGGTCGCGGTCCACTAGAGTAATTGACTCGAAAAAGCGTTTCTGTCTTCATCAGCACAAGTCTCAGATGAATTTCAGGGAAAGATTCCTTAGTTTATTCCTAATTGCCACATTAAGGATTAGCGGAGTCAGGGATTCTACGACTTGCGCCATAGCTAGCCCACCAACTGTGAGCGCTCGCAGATTTGGGGCATTCTTTACTAGATCGGCCACTCTTTCTAGGGCTGAGTTTGAATCTGCACAAATAAGGACATCAAAGTTCGGTGTCACCGCTACGTCACCCAAGCGTGAAGCGGGGAGCGTGTGGAAGGCAGCTACGACAGGGACCTTGACGATTCTTGAGAGCGCCATCGCCATAGATTCAGAGCCAGATTCCGAAGTTACAGGCACGTAGACGAAACCCTGTGATGTCTTGGCCATAGGAACGACAGGTGAAATTAGTATGGACGAGGGTGACAGGTGAGGCGATATCAGTTCAGCGGTTGCGAGCGCAAAAGCGTGCGGCACTGCAAGTATTACATATTCTGCTGCAGAAGCAGCTTCCGTATTGCCTGCCCCTGTAATTTGAACCGACTTTCCGGTGGACTGGAGAACTTCTTGCGAGAATTTCTGGGCACAGTCCTGCGCTTTTGTGGGGTCTCGAGACCCTATTACGACTTCGTTCTGCAGGCTGAAACGTTTTACCAATGCCTCGCCAATATCTCCCGTTCCTCCGATAACCGATATTTTGCCCAAGTTCATCAGAAGAGGTGTCGGACTGTCCCCAAATATAGAGTCACTGGAAGGGTGGTCAAAGGGCGAGAAGGAGTACGCACAAGGTTGCCATATTTGCCAGCCACCGTCCACCCATTTATTCTGACGTCGAAGGCGGAGAATATTAACTCAAATACAGGTTCTTTTGCCTATTAAGGGATTGCATTTGTCCTCTGGATTTCAGGTGATCGGCTTGACCGGTCTGCCTGAGTTCAGTCTAGGAGATGATGTGGCTCTCGCAATTGTTCGGGCCGCTGAACAAGCTGGCGGGTTGTGCACAGACGACTTACTGGTAGTCGCACAGAAAATCATCTCAAAGGTTGAGGGGAGGAAAGTAAGACTGACCGATGTTAAACCTTCAGCTCTAGCACAAAAATACGCAAAGATTTGCGAAAAGGACCCGCGTTTTGTGGAACTAGTTTTACAGGAATCCGAGTCGGTGGAAGTCGTAAGACCCGGTCATCTTATAGTGACGACTAAGCATGGTATCACCTGCGCGAACGCTGGTATTGACACTTCAAACGTGGAAGGCGATACGGAGACCGTGCTGCTGCTTCCACAGGACCCCGATACTTCCGCCCGCAGGCTATTAGACGGAATCGCAAAACTTACTGGAAAAAAAGTTGGTGTAATTATATCGGACACTCATGGAAGAACCTTACGTGAGGGCCAGGTGAATGTGGCGATAGGTGCTGCAGGCGTTCAACTATTCCGCGACTACAGGGGTTTGAAGGATTCTAAGGGTTATACGCTAAGGGTGAAGTTGATTTCCGTAGCAGATGAAATTGCAGCGGCAGCGGAACTGGTCATCGGACAGGCGCAAGAGAGAATTCCAGTAGCAATAGTGCGGGGTCTGCGAATTCTTTCAGCTCAAGCCATCAGCTCGCGCGAGCTGAACATGTCAAGAGAAAAGTGGTTTTTCAAGCCCGAGTTAGGGCCGGAGCTCAGGTCCTTTCCGGTTCCGAAGTAGTAGTCGGCTCATTGGGGAGGAGTATTCTTTCAAGTGTCACCACTTTTCAGGGCAGTATTGTTCGACTATGATGATACACTGATTGACACTTCCTTTGCGAAGAAAGAGGCTTTTGAAAGGGTATCTCAGTTACTAACAAGTGGCCTTGACGGTCATGCGCCGAAGCATTCGCTAGTGCCCGAGATTTCAAGATTATCTGAGGAGATGAATGAAAGAAGGTATTATGACAGGGACATATGGTGGAAACGGATTGCAGCTCATTACGGCCACTCGATTTCTGATGCTCGAGCGGCCGAGATTACCGAAGCCTATTGGGTCATTCTCAAGGAGCAAAGCGTGCCTTTTCCAGACACAATTCATGTGTTGAGTACAATTCGAAAGAAGGGACTCAAGATTGGACTGGTTACGGACACTGACGGCAGACCGGGCCTGAAAAGACGACGGTTAAAGGACTCGCCAATTCTCGAGTACGTGGACGCTATAGTGGTTTCGGGAGACGAGACAAGGTACCCGAAGCCAGATGTTGAGGGATTTCTAAAGTGTTCTGCCGAGCTGGGCATATCGCCTTCAGAGTCGCTTTTCGTTGGAGACAAGCCGTATACGGACGTGGCGGGGGCCAATGCAGCCGGCATGAAATCTGTGCTATTAATGAGGCGCCAGTGGAGGGACACACATTCTCCTACTTACATGTGTTCCTCTCTTTCCGCTGTTCTAGACCTGCTTGGGGAGGGCGGGGAGGCTCTGGCTTAGTCATTTAGAAGGTTGAATATGTACAATGAGACAGTTTGAGTCGGGCTGAGTGGGTTTGAGCTTCTGGTCGGCTACGCCTCAGAATGAGGGGGTTCCCCCAAAAGTCATGAGGCGTGTACAGAAAGCTTTAAATCGTATAACTACGTAAAGGGGAATTGACGGTGATAGAAATGCAGAAAAAGATTGAACAAGCGGCGCCCAAACTGACTCTGAGCAAACTGACGCAAGCTGGTTTTTCCCCATATGCAGCATTCGGTTGGTGCGCTTCTTGCAGACGCTGGATACCAAAATCGGAAATTATCTATAAACAAACTGAGAAAAGGCTTGTGACCATCTGTCCCCATTGTGGCAATTTTGGAGTGCGGCTAAGACCTCACCAGAAGATAGCCAAGAATAAGGGATGGAATGCAGTAAACGTTATGCAACTGATGAAGCAGGTCTCTCGCTAGGCGACCAAACTCAAACTCTCACACTTTTTTACGTCGTCCCATCGGAAGGTCATTGGTGCGCCTCCGCACTTCAGGCTGATTGCGGAGGAGTCCAGGTCGGAAGCTGCAGGTTCCTTGAATTCTGCAGGAGTGCACCGATCAACCTCTAGGTAAGCTACGCACAATCGACCACTTGCTGCTTGCGTTCTAGGCTGGCTCGTCCTCAGCGAGCGAGAGGATTTATGTGCTTTTGCCGGGGAGGACGGCACTTGTCAGCTGAGCTGGACTTAGACGAGCAACTCGCACCCTTCAATCTTACTTTCGTATTCAAGCGGGAGCGACAGGGAACACCTCATCCACAATAGCACAAGTTATATGGATAATGGACACGTTAAGAGATCGGGGCCAGAGAGCGACTGCCTATAATCGGCATGGGGCGTAGTAGGGGCTCAAGACGCCAGTAGAACGCTTATATTTGCTCCACGTCTTGACCATCCGTGAATCGTAATCTAAAGATGCTACTATGGTTCACACGCAACTTTGTTCTAAGGAAATATGACTGGCCAGCTTATGTTACGTTTAAGACTACTACTTTTTGCAATCTGCGTTGCTCTTACTGCAACCCTGATTACTGGAATGGTTCGATACCGCCTGTGGATACGGCTAAGACGCTGCGAATAATCGACAACATTGCAAAGTCCAGTGCCTATGTACTAAGCTTCGAAGGGGGGGAGCCCACACTCAGGCCGGACCTTCTGGACATCATCAAGCGTGCCAAGGATAACTCGTTCTACACATTCGTGACAACCAACGGCACTAGATTGTTCGAAATGCCGCTTGACAAGCTGGCAGAATATTTGGATTATCTTCACATTTCTATTGACGAGTATCATAACAACATGTATCTATACGGTCAGTTGGCAAGATTTCGTGAGGCAGGTCTTAAGGTGAATGTGCAGGTTGTGGTCACGCGGAAGACGCTGACGAAGCTTGAGGACAAGATTAAGAAAGCACGCGAGCAAAGATTCAAATTGCTTGCGATGCCTGCGATCGACTATCCGGGGAACGTGAAACTTAGTCCCAATCCGTCGGAGTATCGGACTGAGATGGAGAGACTTAAGGCATTGTACCCAGATACTCTGAATAACAGTGTGGACTACATAGACCTCTGGGAGAAAGGTTACGAATGCAAGAGTCTAGCGGTTCAAGTTGAACCCAATGGAGACCTCGTCTATCCGTGCGACTTCAAGGGAGGTGTACTGGGCAGCTTAGTCGACAACGGACTAACGGCTTTGATTTCGTCAGCAAAAGCGAAACAGATGAAACTTGTATGCCATTCTGGTCGCCCCTGCGGGCAGTATTTGCATATGCAGACCTCGGCAATGGCATCCTATCGTGGACTGCTCAATTACGGCCTCCCTATGGCAAAATGGACCCTAACTGGCCGGGCCGGTTGAATCTGGAAGCGCCTCCAGCGCCCGAATAGCTTCGTCTACGTGGCGCTCCGGGTGGAGCTGGGAATTAAACTTTTTCACAATCCTCCCATTCTTGTCAACCACGAATGTGACTCGCGGCGGTATTAACACTCCAGTCACTCCAAATTTTTTCCGTATCTCTCTGTTCGCATCACTCACGAGGGTGAACGGCAGATTATGATGCTTTTTGAATGATGTATGAGATTCCGGGCTGTCAGAGCTAATACCGACAACTGTCGCACCAAGGCGCGAAAGCTCTTCCCACCTGTCTCGGAATGTACATGCCTCTTTCGTGCAACCCGGGGTCTCGTCTTTGGGGTAAAAGTAGAGGACGAGCGGGGATTTCCCGAGGACACTTCTCGATTGAAACATCTCTCCTGCATCAGTGTGGCCCTCAAAATCCGGGGCTAGGTCTCCCACTTCGACCATTCTTGCCAGCTCCTGCTAGAGAAGTTATGCATCGGGTTTAATCAACCATTCGCCCGCCATAGTCTGGTGGATTCCGCTATGCGCGCGGCAAATTATCACTATGGCTGGCAGATGGATGTGCGTGCTTTGGTCGTGAGAGGCCCCACCTGTTTTAGAATGGGGTAATCCAGCCTTTTCCGGCCGCAAGCCTCATGTAGCTGGTTCAACTTCTTTCTCCGTTCTTCCGTTGACCGACAAGGTTTCCAAGCTAGGCACGCGACCGCAGGACGTCAAAGGTAACACGATGAGAGTGTATGTGCACCTACTTCGCAATGGCCCTTGCGAGCTTAGGGAAGTACAACACGGCCTAGGATTCTCCTCCGCTTCGTTGGCTTCATATCATCTTAGTCGGTTGGTGAAATGGGGCTACGCCATACAGCTTGAAGATGGAAAATACTCGGCGTCTCCTGACTACATCCCCGAGCTCTTGGACGGATTCACCAAAGTCGGTGTGGCGGTAGTGCCTCAGAATCTCTTCTTTTCAGCGCTCTTTACAATCTTGGTTGCTTTCTTTTCGTTTGAAGTTATTGAGGGCGCTCCATATTCAGTGTACTTGGTGGGCACAAGCCTTGCGATGGTCGGAGTGCTTTGGTATGAAACCGTAAGGCTCTGGCGCAGACTGACTACATGGCGCTAGGAACTCTCGCTCCTGCAATCCTTCAGGGGATGCAACGTTGAGCCGGAGCGCCAAGGGGGACCATAACACCTATACCCTAATCTTCTCATGCAGAATTTGTATCAATCCTTGGTCACACAGTTCAGAATGAAATGCGTGAAGTGCGGCGAAATATCCGATGTCACAAAGTACGTGGTAACTCCTACGTATACTTTCGTAGCTCAGGCCTGTGGCCACAGGCATTTTCTAGATTCCACGAACCTGCAGTCACGGCTCGGAGAGCTTGGTATACGCGACCCGCTAATCAAGGAAGAACTTACAAGGAATCTGGTACGTGACAAGAACTATCCCACGGGTGAAGGGAAGCATGAGTAAGAAAAATTGTTGGCTTGACAAAAAGAGGTAAGGCTGAATGGCTCTTATGCGGGGAATCTCAAGACAGGGGCGAAATCTGATTATCGCAATTGTGGCAGGGCTGGTGGTTGGTGCAATTTCCTCATTTGTTGAGATCGATGGCTCACCCTCAATATATTATCTGATTCAGGTTAATGCTCTTGTAGAGCAAGGGTGGGTGGTTGGACTTTTTACCTCAATTCTGGTAGCGCCCTTTGGAGGTTTGGGCATCGCAGATGTCGTATTTAATGCAATTGCGGTGTATTTTGTTGACGGACTCCTTGCGGCCGTCTTTACTGCCAGGCAATATTACATCATATTTCTGATAACTGGGGTTGCAGGAAATCTGGTGAGCCTGGTGAATCCACCTAACACCGCTAGCTTTGGGGCGTCAGGAGGGATTTTCGGACTTCTCGCGGCCGCAGTAAGTTTCGATTATGCTTTCAATAAGCGATTGAATTCTGGATTACTCAGTTGGTTCTTTGTCGTGTTCATATTCAGTTCTTTCATTAGCTCAAGTGTAGACTGGGAGGCACACTTGGGAGGTGCTTTGGTCGGCCTTATCGCAGGTTATTACCTCGGAAGCAAGCGCAGAGGCGAAGCAATTCATTCTGCCTTCTACCGTAGATTCGATTGGCAAAGTCTTCCTCCCTCTAATCGGAGTGAGTAATACAATTTGGCTAGGTGCGAGGGTGAGAGTCATCCGGAACCAGTCAATTCGCCCGGTAGTAACTCTTCACTTCAGGTCTCGTGAGGTAGTATAGCACAAGAACTCCTAAGGCGAGCGGGACAATCCCAATTATCACAATAAGTAATATTAGACCGATGACCACGAAGATTACAGCAGTTATCATTGCCAGAATGCGGGCCCAATCTTTTCCTCTGTAGAGACCCCACGCGATGTAGAGACCGATCAGCCCCAAAATCAGTATCGGGATTCCAAGGATTGCGACAATAGGAGCAAAGATCGCACCGAGGATGAAGAGAAACCCAAATAGTAAGACTACAATCCCTGCTAGTGCCTGAAGTACTGTCAGAATCACGACGCCGCCTGGACGCGTGGGTGAGATCACAGGGGTCGGCTGCCCAGTAGGACCAGCGGTTGCTGAAAGGGCCGGCTGGTCTGTGCTGACCCTAGGCTCGACAGGAGCCCCGCACTTCTGACAGAAGGTAGCGCCTGGAACGAGAGGCGAACCGCAAGATTGACAGTATGCGCTTGCCAAAGTCGACGCGATTTGGAAAACACGCTCACCTATAAGCACATTCAGCTCATAACATTCCACCGTTTGGTGGACTTCAGAGTAGACGGTGATTGAATAAATGGCTTGATTCTCAGCTTCCGTCTTTGTCAAAATGCGGATGAGAGACTTTCCGCCAATGCATGGTTGCGCTTATTGATTGTAATGTGCAGTTGGCCTCGCCAGAGCCAACACGGGTTCCCCAGACCGAGTATCGTGCGGCGACATCTGTCGGTTGAGGCTTGATCCGATGAACCTACCAACCCCATGCCCTAAAAGGGTGAAAGGATGTCGGATATGATGCTGTCGAGACTTTTCTGTTCATCAACCTTTTAGCTACGCTGTGCTCCAACCGGCTGATGTCTCTGAAACTCCTGGACCGCCCTCTAGCACGACACATTCTAGCCCAGCTCAGATCCAAAGACACTGACCAGATCAGCTTCAGAAAGAGTATGGTCAGATTGGGCCGTCTGATCGGTTATGAGATTGCTGACGACTTGGGCTACATCGAAATCGACCTTGAAACTCCTGTCGCAAAAGCAAAGGGAATCTCGCTCGTAGGTTTGGAAAGAATCACAATAGTGAACGTGCTTCGGGCGGCAACTCCACTTGTGGAGGGCCTGCTAAAAGCCTTTCCCAGCGCAAAGCAGGGGGTTGTGGTCGCGAAAAGGAGGGAGCATGAATCGGTTTCTCCGCCTGAGACCATGGACGTGGACGTATACTACTCCAAGCTGCCTGCAATAGGAAAGGAAGATACAGTCATCGTGGCGGACCCAATGCTCGCCACGGGGAGTACACTTCTCAAGGTTCTCGGTCTTGTCAGTTCAAGCGGCTCACCAAAGTCGCTTTACGTGGCCTGTATAATCGCAAGCGTCTACGGGGTCAAAAGAGTCCTTTCTTCTGGCTATAACGCGAAGGTGATAGCAGTAGAAGTAGACCCTGAGCTCAACAACAAAGGCTACATTGTGCCAGGCCTTGGGGACGCCGGCGATAGAGCCTTCGGCTGATTGAAACTTTACGACGCTGGGTACTCTCTTGGTTTCCAGATTCTGGTTGAAAGGTAGTAGTTCACGAAGAAGCCAATGCCAATACCTATCAGGCTCGAAAGCAGGTAATTTACTCCCGCGCTATCAGTCAGTAGCCTTACCGCCGCGAACTGGGTCAGGAACGAGCCAATTGAAGAAAGATTGTACTGGGCCAGCCTAATGAACTTCCCGTGGCCACCGTGAAAAGTGTACCTGTCGTTTAGCGCGAAGTTCCAGGCCATGGAGGCTTCAAACGCAAGGGGAACGGCAAGTGAGGGGTCGATGTGGGCGAGGGTAACCTGTGCTCCCAGGATCGCCTCATTCAGAACAGTCCCGCTCACACCAACTGCAATGAACCTGGATAGTGTGGCCGAACCCAAGCTGCCGGTAAGGGCCCGAATGAACGCAGTGAGTTTTACATCATCTCCCGCACGCGAGGTTTTCAACCTGCGAGCTGCGCCCACCTTCCCTAATCCTACAAGAAAATTATCTCGGCGCGAAAACTGAGTCAGTACCAGCTCAGCGACCGACCGGGACACATATACCGCGGAACAGAAAGGTGAGGCTCGCCTGTCTAGGTGATAAACAAACCGTAGCAAAGCGTTCATGATTTTGCTTCTAGCGCTTCCTGAGGTAAAGAAGAGCACTTCGGAGGCACCTGTTTCCGCTTTGATGCGCTCGGCATCCTCACTGCTTAGGTCGTTCGACAGAATGACCAGATACCCGCGCGCTTGGGTCGAAAGTGCTGAGCGCAGCGCTTCTGCGACACGCGGCGGGCTAGAGTGCAGGACTACAAGGTCCGGTTCCATTTTTGCGCACTCATTATTTTTAAGGGCTGAGCTCTCCTTACATCACCTAAAGCTTGCGAGAATACTTGACCTTTGCTCCCGACTCGTCGCCTATTACAAGCACCACATTGGGGTGTTTGGTAAAAAGGCCGACTTCGAGAACTCCCGGGCAGGTCTTTAGCGAATCCTCTAGGGACTTGGGATCAGGTATACCGTCAGGAAACTTGGCGTCGGCCAACATGAGACCATTGTCGGTAATCACCGGCCCGACTTTCCCACTCCCCGTCCGGGGCAGAAGCTGCCCGTTATGCATTCTCACAGCTTCTTCTACTAACGGGAAAGCATCAGGTATTAGCTCTATTGGTAACGGAAACGTTTTCCCCAGTGTGTCAACAACCTTGTATTTTTCGATCATAACAACAAGCAACTCTGAGCTGTAATCCACAATCTTTTCCATAGTGAGCGCCCCCCCTCCGCCCTTTGCCATATTGAATGAAGCGTCCACTTGATCAGCTCCGTCAAAGGCGACCCGGAGCTTTCTTACGTGCAATAGCGTGGTTACAGGGAATCCAAGCCGTGCCAGCTGCTCTAGCGTGTCAAGAGATGAAGGCACGCAAGTGACGGCAGTTTTCAGGCGGGAGAGTTCCTGTACGAAGAGTTTAACCGTGCTTCCAGAACCCACTCCGATGACGTCTACGCCGCTCAGAAATTTGAGAGCCTCCCGCGCAGCGTTAAGCTTTGCACTCAACTAGGCAGCCAACTCTGAACGCAGAAATTTTGTTAGCGCTTCCAGAGACTCCTGAAGTTCTTCCCAAGGGGAGGTGAAACAAAGTCTGAACCCCCCAGGTTTCCCGAAAAACTCCCCCGGTGCAATCAGGATTCTTGCTCGCTCCGCCGCCTTCTGGCAGAGTTTGAGGCTGTCAACATGAGGAGGGAGCAAGACGAATCCAAAGGGCGCTGCGTTTGGCGCGCTCCATTCGATCCCAGGAGTCGAGTCCAGAAATTCATTCACCAGCTTCAAATTGGTTGCAATTGTTGATTTTGCTCTGAATACAAATCGGTCACGATTCCTGAGAGCCTGGTAAGCTACCCAAAGCGAATAAGGATTGTTGTCTCCTGACACAAGCCGCTTTGCTCTGATGATCGCCTCCATCCGGTCTTGCGAACACGCAATCCACCCAGCTCGAATTCTTGACAGTCCGTAAAATTTGGTCATGGTATTAGAGACTGTAAAATTGGTAAAGCGGGTAAGTGAAGACGTTGGTTTGTCAGGGAAGAGAAATTCTCGGAACGTTTCATCGACGTAGAGCGTAGCCCCAGAGTTGGAAAGCTTTTCTAGGAGTTCAGTTTCAAGCGTCTTCCCTAGTGGGTTATTTGAGTCGGTAAGTGCGACGAGAGAATTCGCGCCAACGCTTCCGAGGGATGGCTCTGCGTCAGATTTCACGCTATAACCCAGGGCGGCGGGGACGGCGAACAGCGGTTCATAATTGGGGAGGGGTACCACGGCAGAAGACTTTTCGCCCATGTTTGCAAAGTAGGCTAGGAAAATTGCCTCAGAACCTCCAAATGTCGGAAAGACGGATACGTCTTTGAGTCCGTACATTTCTTGGATACGGGCACAGAACAGTGCAGAAGCTTCAGCAGCGTGTGCGAGATAGCTTTCGTAGCTTGTGTCAATTCCCATTTCATCCATATCAGGTTCTGGGAGCCCGCTTGCAGACAGGTTGTGTTTGGTCCTGAGGCGGTAATCCGCTATCCAGTTATATAGCCTGAACTTCGGAAGACTCATTTTGCATGCCATGAGCCCCGGGCGGGATTTGAACCCGCGACCCCCTGCTTACGAGGCAGATGCTCTACCGGGCTGAGCTACCGAGGCTAGGAGTTTTCAGAGCACTCGATGTTATTAAGCTACTCCCAGCTGCACACTGGTTACCTGTTTGGTGGGGGACTCTATTCTGCGAGTTTGACCTACACGCATTGTCAAGCTATAGACATTTATTGGAGGCGCTGAAGTCTGACAGCTATGGGCAAGTCAGTAGCAGATTCGCTGATAGAGCAGCTGATAGGCGAAGGGGTAACTCGGATTTATGGTATCCCCGGAGACGCAGTCAATTCAATAATGGACTCGATACGAAAGCACGAAGACAAAATACAGTTTGTTCTCGTGCGACATGAAGAAAATGCTGCGTTCATGGCTGCGGCCGAAGCAAAGCTCACTGGGAGGCTGGCCGTATGCGCCGGTACGGCTGGACCGGGTGCAATTCACCTTTTGAATGGGTTATACGAAGCAAAGATGGAAGGCGTTCCAGTGTTGGTAGTGAGTGGTCAGGTTGAATCGGACCTATACGGCTCAGACTACTTTCAGGAGGTAAACTTGGTGAAACTTTTTGATGACGTTGCGTCATTTAATCAGATTATACTCGCACCAGAACACGCAGGTGCACTCGTTTCGCGCGCTATTAGGTCCTCGATGGCCGAGAGGTCGGTTTCACATATAAATATACCACAGGATATAGCACGAATGCCGACCGAAGAAAATTTCGGAGCGGAACCCACGTATCGAGTCAGCCCTTTGGGGCTTGCAGCAAATTCAGACCTCGAGCGCGCCGCTGCAATTCTAAATGAGGCCGAGCGGCCATTGATTTTCGCGGGAAAGGGCGCTAGAGGAGCGAGTCCAGAGGTCCTCCAGATGGCTAAAAGGCTCGCGGCGCCGATCATAAAGACTCTGCCTGCAAAGGACATTATACCGGACGAACACCCCTATTCTCTGGGTGGGCTCGGTCTCTTGGGTACCCGTCCCGCTCTGGATGCAATGCACGAAGCTGATGCAATCTTTATGATTGGTACGTCATATCCGTATGTCCAGTTCCTTCCTGAAGGCTCTGCCTCGAAAATTGTGCAGCTGGACATCGAGCCGACGAGGATTGGGAAGAGAATCCGGGCGGACTGCGGGCTCGTCGGTGATTCTCGGCTCACACTTCGGAGTCTGCTGCCACTTCTCAGGCAGCGTGATGACACTGATTTCCTGAAGAAATATCAGGGCAAAATGAAGGACTGGTGGTCACAAATGAACGAAACTGAATCGAGTGACGCGGTGCCAATTCGGCCAGAGAGAGTTGCGAGGGAGCTTTCTGACATTTTGCCAAAAGATTCCATCATATCGGTTGACGTGGGTAATGTCACCGTTTGGATGGCCAGAGATTTTCGTGTGCAAGAGGGTCAAATCATGCTGTGGTCAGGTTGGCTCGCTACAATGGGAGTAGCTCTACCCAGCGCAATAGCTGCGAAGTTCGTACACCCCGAAAGGCCAGTGATAGCTGCAGCTGGGGATGGGGGATTCTGCATGACAATGTCCGATTTCGTTACGGCGGTAAGGCACAAGCTCCCCCTCAAGGCAGTTGTGTTTGATAATCGTGAATTGGGCATGATACGACTTGAGCAGGAGATCCAGGGACATCCAAAATATGGTATCGACTTGGTAAACCCCGATTTCGCTAGATATGCCGAAGCCTGCGGGGGATTGGGTCTGCGAGCTGAAAAACCGAGCGAACTCAAACTCGCGCTTGAGCAGATGATGGAAACCGACAAGCCCTGCGTAGTTGATGTTATGGTTGACCAAAATGCCCGGCCCATGCACGAGAAAGTGTCAGTAAAGCAAGCGGCGAATTACGTATCGTCGCTTTTCCGGGAGAAATTTGGTTGAAAGAAAGAGGTGCTGGCCTCGCCCGTAGCGGAGTTTGTTGCGGCCCGCCCCCAATTATTTCTAGCACAGTTCTGGCTCGGCCGCGCACCTAAAAGCAGCGCACATTTTTCGTGGCCCGCTTGACCGAGAAGCCCAGTCCGAGAGGAGCTGATCAGGAATGGCTGATTGTAGTGGTACCGCTAGCAGCCGGGCTACTTGGGGCATATTTTTTCTCCACATGGGTTGCAGTAGCCGCGACTTTACTGTCTGCGGTCATGTTGCTCAGTAGAGACCTGCCATATGCCAAAGACATTGGAGACCGCCACTCGCTAATTCGGAAAGTGCCACACGTGATAGGAGGCATCTACCTCGCAATCTTTATTTCACTTGGAATCGTCTGGCCAGCGACGGGGCTACTTGCAGCGTCGGTGATATCATATTCAGCCCTGATTATAATCACCCGGAACCGCGCTCGAACCGGTAAAGTAACCGAGCTCGCCTCCCGTTTTGGCATTGTCGGCTACGATTCTGAAACCTGTCGGGTTCATTCTTACCTTTCGTCGCCGTTCTCCGCATTCTTTGCCATTGGAGTATTACTTATTCTGTTTCCCCGCTATCCTGCGCTCGCGGGAATCATAGCACTCACAGCCGGCGACACAGTAGCTGCTTTCGTCGGAGTTCGCAGCAAGACCCACCTTCCGATTCCGGGGTCCATGAAAACATTCGAAGGCTCCTCCGCTATGTTTCTTTCCACCTTCGCACTGACATTCATAGCCACGAACACTCTTCTGCCAAGCCTTGTATCATCGGTTGTAGCCACTATTGTAGAGGCTCTGCCCAGCCCGCTCGATGATAATTTTTTGGTACCTTTCCTTACGGCGGTGGTATTCTTGGCCACGCTCTGGGTCTTGGCCTGAGAGCCGAGAGCAGAGTTAGCGGCCTTCGGCTTTGACATCCAAGGAGTTCCACCTGGCCGCTATCCCGCAGGGTCTGTAAACCAACCGACAACTCCCGTCCTCTAATAGCTTGTCAGGCCGGTGAAGGAATTACCGTATTTTACGGTAAATTTTTATAGTTGCCACTTGTGTCATGCTGGACTCGGAATGCCTCGACATGGACACAAGAGCCTCACCATTCGCAGAGAACTATACTCGGTCATTATGCGAGCGTATTCGGAGAGGCGAGATTTTTTGGAAAAGAATGGGGTTGAAAGCGTGTCGAAGTGGGTCGATGTCATGATTGCTGATTTCCTAAGGGATGGCAAAGCAGGTATAGAGCACATTCGTACGCAGGGCAAAGTTATGCGTGTGCTTGACATGCGCCTTCATAAGACCGTCCCAGTCAGCATAACGAAAGACGCGGCATTCTGCCTTTTCTGCATCTCCATGAATTGTAGGCACAGCGTTCAAGCGAAGGCTTTCCTGGCCGAGACGCACTCAGGTGAGGACATATTCGAATTGCAAGCAGACTCCGCGCCCGAGCTACCGAGCTTGAAAATAAATTAGGCACGCAGAAAGAGAAAGCGCAGCAATTCTGTAAATTCCTCAGATCCAGCCATCAAAACACTTTTTATTGCATGCGCGTCAAGATTACATGCAGTCATTCTTCTCTAGGGAGAGCGAGATAGAGCCTAAACCTGTGACTGTGCCCGGGTCCAAGCTTGCGTTCATACAGTGGCTCACGACATCAGAGCATGGCTCCAAAGAGTATGCTTTGCGGAGATTCACAATTGCGCCAGGCGGAGTAATCGCGATGCACAGCCATCACTATGAGGAGACGGTGTATGTTCTCAATGGCAGGGTGAGGGTGTGCGTGGGTCCTGCGAAGTCGACGCTGGGCCCAGGTGAATATGTCTATGTGGATGGGGATGTACCTCACGCACTGACAAACGAAGGTGAAAACGAAGTGGAATTTCTGTGTGTTATACCGTATCTTCAGGACATGGCCATCAGGGCCATCGAAGGGTCGTGCTAGCCCGCTTTGCACCCTCCCTGGACACATAGCTAGTGGGAGGACCCATGTGCTTCAGCTCCGAAGGATGTCACAAAAAGATCAAAATCTGGTTGCAAGGATATTGGGGTAGCAACGCTATTCCGTGCTTGGCAGCTGCCTTCATGAGGGTGAGCAGGAGCGCAGAAGCAATTCTCGTGCCAATGTTTCTAATGGTCAGAGGCTGGGATATGGCCTGGCTGAGAATCGCGCTCCCCGCTAGTTCCTAAGCTCCAGAGCGCAGGGGCTGTCAGAGCTGGCCTTTTATGATGTGATGTTGAAATGTCATTAGGTGCATAGTATTGGCCACCAACGAAAGCATAATGCAGGCTCTGCGTAGTGTCCGCGACCCCGAAATAGGCGAGAATATCGTAGACCTGAATATGGTGAAGGGAATCGAGCTCTCGGCTGATGCGTCCAGCGTCAAAATCAGGGTGGCCCTCACTGTTCCTGAATGCCCGCTCACATCCAAAATAAGAAGCGAAGTTTCTGAAATTCTTTCGTCACAGGGAGTAAAGAGCGTGGTAGTAGATTTCACTTCCATGGATGATTCGGAGCGAGGAGCACTCGTAGAGCGCGTGAGGTCGCTCAGGAGTGAAAGGCTGGGTAAAAGGATAGCCGCGGACAAGTCCGAAGCGGCTTCGAAAGCGCAAGCTAATGCATCAACCAGTCAAATATCGAGGCTTGACAAAGGGCGAATTCATAATATCCTTGCCGTGGCTTCTGGGAAAGGAGGCGTGGGGAAGTCCACCGTGGCAGCACTCCTTGCAATCGAGCTTCGCAAACATGGCTTCAGAGTCGGCATTCTCGACGCAGACATAACGGGCCCCAGCATACCAAGACTTCTGGGTCTGAGGGAGAGACTGAGGAATGACGGCAAGAGACTGCTACCTGCAAGCACGAAGAAGGGCCTTAATGTGGTCTCGATGAATCTCATTGTGGAGAACGAAACCGATGCGACCATTTGGAGAGGTCCAATAGTAAACGGGGTCATAAGGCAGCTTTTCTCAGAGGTTGACTGGGGCGAACTCGATTATTTGATTGTGGACCTGCCTCCAGGCACTAGTGATGCTCCTCTTACGGTTTTCCAGTCCATTCCCTTGGATGGTATAATTGTTGTAAGCTCCCCGCAGGAATTGGCGAAAGTGATCGTTGCGAAGGCGGTAAACATGGCGAAAAAGTTGAAGGTCCCGGTTCTCGGACTTGTAGAAAATATGACACACATTACATGTTCTCACTGTGGCTCGAAGAACTATGTGTTCGGTAAAGTCGACGGAGATCAGGCAGCTAGGGAATTTGGCGTTCCGTACTTGGGTGAAATGCCTCTCGACCCTTTGCTGGCCGAGGCTGCGGATGCGGGTAAACTGGAAGACTATGAATCGAAAGAGATGGGGGTAGTGTTGAAGAAATTAGGGAGGGCTAGGGTCTCAGAGCTCGGTTTGGATATTGTAGCCGCTGGTTAGCGAACGAACTCTTCGGGTTGTAATGCGGCTGCGTGCAGCTAGCGGGCCGCGTGTGCGCTCCGGATCGGGAGATTTTCTTTTTGGCTGCTTTGCTTGTGCGTGGTTGCATACATTTGTATACATTTCCACACGCTGGCTTATCCGTGCGGATGGAAAAATAATCTGTGAAAAGCAGTGGAGCAAAGAAAATCGAACTTGTATGCAGAAATGTATTGTTTGATCGAGAGGTTTAGCGCCATTCTGTTCGGGCTCATGCCCGCGCACGGTGAGATTGAATGACCGCATATTCTCCCCCGAATAGCCATCGTAAGAGGGTTACAAAGCGGTCCGGGTTTGCCGATCCCCTAATGGTTGCGGCTTGGTTGATTCTGGCAGTCGTTGCCGGCGTAGTAATTGGAACAATAGGTCTGGCGCCGGTGCACGAGACTGCGAGCGTTGCCCCTGCAGGCTCCTCCTCCGGTGGAGCAGGCGCGGGAGCGGGAGCGGGAGCGGGAGCGCAGGAAGGAGGCGTGTTCTCGCTCACGCTCGTTATAACGGTGAACAACCAGTGGAACTCAAGCATAACTGGCCCCAGGTACTG
>JAJYZJ010000101.1 GCA_021800035.1 archaeon | reverse complement strand
ATAAGAGTTTTGAAAACTGCTTCAAATATGAAAAGCCATAAATAAAGGTCAGTGGCTCGTAGGCTCATGGAGATAGATCTTAAGCCCAGTGTGGCACTGCTACTCGTAGCAGTATTCGCAGTGTCCATGCTCTCGGCTGTTTCGGTGAACGCGTCCGCAGTGGGCGCGTATCTCCCACCGTTTTCAATCTATGGAACACCAGCGCCTCCCAGCAACTCACCAATCGTAGCCAACTCTGGCCAATACTGGGGGCCCTATGTGGGCACCACATACCTCACCTGGTTCACTTCGAGCGAAGCGATAATCGAAGGACTGGTCAATGGCTACATCCAGTATGACGAAGCGGGCATCAGCAACGTGCAGGAGTACAACCAGCTGCAATCCTACGTGAAGAGTGGGGAAATAGGCCTGAACTTCACTGCGGGTAACGGCTTCGGATATGTGGGCTTTAACACCCACGCGTTCCCGGGTAACAACATCAATTTCAGGCACGCCATCCAGGAACTCATGAACTACCAGTCGCTGAACAGCGTGCTGGATAACGGCATCCTCGGTCTAGCATCTCCCTACTACTTCTACCCTGGAGTCTACAGCCAGTACTTCGGCTCCGCGGAGCAGGCTATATACCAGGAGTACGGTGCCTACAACACCACAGCCGCTGTGCAGAACCTGAAGGCTGCAGGACTGGTGGACCACTCGTCTCAGGGCTACTGGTCCTACCCCAACGGAACCAAGTTCAGCTACGACATCTACTATCCGACCGGCACAGGCTCGGACCTGATAGTTGCAATGCTTGATGTGCTTGTGAGCGGCGGGGCTTCTATCAACCTGACAATCACACTCACAGGCGTTTCGTTCGATACCGAAGTAGGGCTTATTGCGGCGCCCAGCGTACCTGCTTACTTCATCGGTTGGAGCTTGGGCTCGCCGCCCAATCCGACCGTGTGGTATTTCATACTCGGACCGGATGCGCTGAACGTGGACTTTGCAGGAAATTACACCGACCCAATTGCCTGGAACCTGATGGACCAGCTGAACACCAACACGTCCAATCTGCAGCAGGCCGTAAAGATATCCCAGGAACTCGGCGCCAGATTACAGAACTGGACTCCCTACATAATCTTCGAATGGTCTCAGAATGCGATCCCAGTGAACATCAAGGCATGGCGCGGTAACGTGTTCGAGAACGTTTATGGTTCGCTATACCCCTCGAACGTTCACCCTGCCAACTCTTCCTTCGGTTCGCTCTACAGATACGGCTTGCCTGACCCCATAGTTACCGACAACCCCTATCCTACCGAAGACCTTTACAGCGCGATCTACTACGGATTGCAGACTCCGACCCCTCTGGGAATAACCTATTCTTCTCCAACCAGCTTCTCCCCATCGTCCGCCTACAACTGGACAGTTACTTCGGGTTCAGGCATGGACCCGAACGGCCATCCTTTCAAGGGGACCGAAATCACCTTTAACTTCCTGCCCAATCTTGTGTGGGGAGACGGGGCGCCCTTCACTGCGGTGGATTACAACTTCACCCTGTGGTACTATGATGTGGGCGGGTTCGTCAACAACCCCTACACTGGTGGAGACATGCTCACCGTCGCGCCGGGAGTCAACCTGAACTACACCGCTGAAGCCAGCGCTTCCTCCTTCGACTTCTTTAACGCAGCTCCTGGATTCGTGGATTCCTATGTGCCCCCCTCGAACCCCGACCAGATAACCCTCTACTTCAACACAACCTCCTACTTCAACCTGAACTACGTGTTCGGTATTCCGATACTGCCCGAGCACACGCTCGCGCACGTGCAGCCTGCCACCTTCAGTTCGGAGACTCCGGCACAGTACCTGCCACAGGAGCCGTTTGGCTCTCCCTACAGCTTCTCTGCATGGAGCCCGACAGCCACGTATGCCGAAGCCCAGTACTTCCCATCTTACGCGCTCTCCAACCCCTACACGAACGTGATAACAGCGCCGCAGGGCAGCACCGCAACATTCAGTATGAATATAACGGTCTACAACACAAACACTGTGACCCAGAGCGGTACGAGCTACTTTGAGCCTTGGGTCACTGAGTCGGGTGCGAGTGGAAACCTCTACGTCATGAACGGCAACCAGCAGGTAGTGCAGACCGTGCCTCTCTCAAGCCAGGGTAACGGCGTCTACACGGCTTCGATATCCACTTCCGGACTCTCTCAGGGCAGTTACTACCTCGTCGCGCAGGCCAACTGGACTGGCCCGTCCTACTACTACTACACTGGAAGCGGCTCCACTTCGTGGACGAGCTACAGCTACCACGAGTATGGCGTTCTCAACGTGACTTCACCGACGCCAACAAGCCACACCACAGCTCCGTCAAGCTCCACAACTGCACCACCTAGCTCAAGCAGCTCAAGCAGCTCGCAGGCTACAAGCACCAAGGCAAGCGGCATCACTACTCCAGAAATTCTGGTGGTCGTTCTCGTGATAGTCGCGGTCGTCCTGATAGGCGTGGGAGCCGCGCGCAGGCCGAAAGCGAGCGCAACTTGAACGCCCCTACTTCCCCTTTTTTCTTTTTTTATGTTCCGAATGAATAGCCTGAGATGGTGAGCCACCCAAATGGGAGTGAAAAGTTATGTTCTTACCAGAGCTGCAAACAGGCTCGCGACTCTGGTAGCGCTCATGATTTTCTCTTTCTTTATATTTGAAATAATACCTCAGGCCTTGGGAATTCAGCTACCCTTCCTATTCGCGGGAGTGAGCCCCCAGCAGGTCAAGAATTCCCTCCCGCAGGTGGTGCAGGCTACAATAAAGGCATACGACCTGAACGGCCCGATTTGGGCGAGGCTCGGTCACTTCCTGCTCAACATGTTCACTCTTAATTACGGTAACAGCGCATACTTTAAGAAACCGGTTATAGCCGTTATCGGCCAGTACCTGCCAAACACACTTGTCCTTGGAGTCGCCGCGCTTGCCACCACTAGCGCGATAAGCTTGGTTGCTGGAGTAGTGGCCGGAAGGTCCTTCATCAAGTCCAAGCGAAAGACCACGGATAAGGCTGTTTCGCTCACTTCAATAGGCCTTTTCTTTCTCCCGGCGATATGGATCTCCATCATCCTGTATGTTTACTTTGCCGACCAGCTCCACCTCTTCCCCATAAATCTCGCTGACGCGCTGAATTGCCTGGGCACGTGCCACCCCACCGGACTTGCTTTCTTCGCAAGATATCTCTGGGCGGCGTTTCTTCCGATAGTTGTTGTTACTGTCGTGGGCTTTGGGCACAGGCAGCAGCTCATCCGGAACAACCTGATTGAAGAGTATACTTCTTCGAGCTACTCGATTTACGCGCGAGCTAGGGGATTGCCCGACCGCACGATTTTCTACAAGCACGCGCTCAGAAATGCGATGCTTCCCTGGCTCACCCAGACCGGGATTGACGTGGCCTTCCTTATCAGCGGCATCTTTTTTGTTGAGTACATCTTCAACTTCACCGGCCTAGGATATGCGAGCACTATTGCGGCTCAGAACCTTGACATGCCATTCCTGATATCGACAACGTTCATCTTCGGAGCTTACATCTTGATAGTGCTCTTTATTCTTGACCTGCTATACGCAAGGGTAGACCCGAGAATCCGACTCGGTGAGTAGCCCTGCTCGAAACCGCGCGCCGGACGCTTCGCCGGCGTGACGCGATAATAGGTCTGGCTCTGATACTCTTCTTCGTGGTGCTTGCGGCCGTCTCGCCGATTGTCTCTTCCTACTCGAACCCTTACAACCCTAACCAGCAGTTCGCTGCTGGGCCCGATGCGCTCCCCTCGTGGGTGAAGTTCTTCCCTGGCTACTCAAACCTGCCCCCGAACATGATATACCCCGTTAGCGTGTCAGACCAATCCTTCAAGAATCCGGGTGCAATTGCGGAATGGAATCACACGGCTTCGCCTGGGGTGCGACTGAGCATAAGCTACGCCGGAAGCGTCGGCCCAACAGACGTGCCTCCCACAGATATCGGGGCATTCGCGCTCACCAACACCGGGAACGGCGCCGAGCTACTAAACATTTCAGGCTCATCCACTTCTCAGGTGGATGTAATCCTCTCTCACACTTTTAGTTACGAGTACAGCCCACCTTCACTTTACTACGCTCAGGTGATAGTCAACCCCCAGATGCCTTCTTCATTTGGCTACGCGGTGGCACTGTTCCTGCGCACTCCCGGCGGAGTGTACCTCACTGCGCTTTCCGCTAACCTTGCGGGAGAGGCAGCTCTCGAAGCTGGACCCGGGAATCTTACCTACAGCTCCTACTTTTCAAACCTTTTCGGCTCGTATCTCAGATCTTCCACCTGGCAGATGGTACAGGGATACACCCGCTCAGCTTCGTATATGCCCCTTGCGTATTTCAATAAGAGCGTCTCTGTACAGGACGCCTCCCAGAGCCTCTTCGCGAGCAAGGGCACCTACACCGAGGGTGAGATCATCATGCTCTTCCCGCATGGCGAGTTCAATGTCGCTCTGGAGCAGACCGACCTGAAGTTCATGGTGTTCGGAAGCGTGTATGGCGTGCTTGGTACGGATGTGAACGGCGGAAGCGTCTGGTCAGAATTCGCGTCAGGTACGAAGTACGCGATGGTAATAGGTTTCGGTTCTGGCGTGATTTCCATAGCGATCGCAATTGTGGTCGGGCTGATTGCAGGATTCTTTGCCGGCATAGTGGATAGCGTGCTTCTCTTTGTAATAGACCTGCTAATCTTGCTTCCCGGGCTCGTGCTCCTTATCGAC
>JAJYZJ010000037.1 GCA_021800035.1 archaeon | reverse complement strand
ACTTTACCTAAAGTGCGGTCGCCGGGATTTGAACCCGGGTTCTTGGCGCGGGGGGCCAACGTCCTAGACCAGGCTGGACGACGACCGCTTTTGGTTGTAACCTCTCGCCTTTTTTGGGGGCTTGGGGTTGCAAATGGGTTATTCAGCACCTCATGGCTTAAGCGCTGCGCTGTCGCCACCGGAAGTTGTGAGATCCTTCTTGACGTCCTTTCTCTTCAAGTGGATGAGAAGTGCATGCACGTCGCCTGCACGTCGCCTGCACGTCGACTCGAACCCGACTTCCTTGCCTCTTTCTCGCTTCCCTCCACACCCTCCCCCCTCGAAATAGGTGTCTGTGGCGTCTACCACGGGCGAGCTCCCGTTGCCCTACGTGATTGAATGATCTTTGCGTAGCCCGTGCTAAACCACTTTATTTTCCACCTCTTGAGCTGGTAGAATCAACGAACGAATGGTCACAATCAGTCTCGGGCCCTCCGCGGACAAGCAACCTCAGAGCTTTGGAAGAGCTTAAGCCCCGACTTTGGGAAAGTGCAGCTTACTTTACAGACGAGTGATGTGTCAGTCAGTTAAGGAGGTTGGAAGTGTCAAGCCAGTTGGCCTACTCAACTTTCCTCTCGGATGGGATAGCCACATTCCAGCCTCGGCGAGCAAGATGAACCCAAGAGTGGCCACTGCACTAATGATTGTGCTCGGGATAAATGCTGAACAGGTGAACTGCGAGTTGCTCCCCCGACAGGCTAGTTCGTATGGCCACGAAAAAAGATATTCCACAAATGCGTAACTGGCAAGTGGAACGCTCCCGAGAACCGGTATCATGGCTAACCATCTGCGAAACCTAAATGAGCAAATCACTGAGGACGCCGCAGCTATGACAAATACTAGTGCCATTAGGGAATAGAGGAGAACGTACCCGGATAGTGCTACATTGGAGTACCACTGGAGATTTCCTGAAGAAGTGTAGGCTGGCTTGAAACCAGCCGCGAGCCACATGAACAGTATGGCCCCGAGAGCCAGCGCTCCGGATGTCGCTTTCGCCAACCTGTTCCTGAACACAAGAAATGGTGAGGCAGACGCCAGCAACGCCATAGTTAGGGGAAGCGCAATTCCATTGAGAACGGACCACAACAGCATACTATGTCGTTCCTTGACTCTTGGAGCCGGCGCGCCTTTTGTTAGGGCCATGTGTTACCATGGCTGATACGCGCTCTGCTGCAAACCCGTAACCTGCACATAGATTGTGTTCGAGCTGGAGGACCCAGAGCCGTACATATCTACTTCGATTATAGTAATGATGCCAGTCCGAACATTCACTTCTGCAGAAACCTACGTAACTCTTCAATATGCGAGTCCTCAACTTTCTTGAATAATGGTTTCGGCGCGACTATCATGTGTCCAGGTTCCAATAATTGATTTCTGGCGCTGTGCCAGGGCAGGGTCGAGAGAGGGAGCTGCAGTGACAGCTGCCGCCATATTTCCCGAGAAGTGAACGGCAGAAATGGTTCTAGGAGAATCGCAAGACTCGACACTGCGTTCGCCGAGTGATACACAGCCGTCACGGCACCACTCCGTTTCTCCCACGGCGCCGCCGTCTGAAAGTATTTGTTGCATTCATTGCCGAAGTCAAGAACCGACCGTAGAGCTCGGTCGTAGTATCCCTCTTCCATGAGCTTGGAAGTCTCCAAGGTAGCATGCGATTTAGCCTGAACGAGAGTCCTTTCTGCCTCGCCGTCCTCGTCTGGTTTAGGTATTACTTGTCCGTAGTCCCTTGCCACGAAAATAAGCGCGCGGTGAATGAAGTTGCCGATATTGGCTACCAGTTCATTGTTTATCTTTGACTTGAATTCCTGCAGGTCGAAATTTGCGTCGGTCTGGGCGTACGGGGTTATGCGGGTTAGATAGAATCTGAGGTAGTCTGGCGGAAGTGAACCGAGATAGTCCCGCACCGTGATTCCCCAGCGCCTGCTCTTCGATAATTTCCTGCCTTCCAGTAATAGAAACCCCCTTGTCGGAATGTAGTCAGGCAGCTTGTAACTGCCCTCCCCTAACCTCATGCTCGGCAGGAAGAGGTAGTGATGATACACGATGTCCTTCCCTATGAAGTGATATATCGTAGAGCTGTTCCAAAACTCTGTACCCGACTCTCCCGTTACTCCAGCAGCTTTCAAGGCCGTAGAGATGTAACAGATGTGGTTGTCGAACCAACCATAAAGCACTTTTCCAGCCGCCTCAGGTAGAGGAACACTGACTCCCCACTCGATGTCTCGGGTTATATCCCAGTCCTGAAGCCCACTGTCAATCCAGCCGAGAACGTAATTCTTCGGCTCAGATTGCAAGTTTTCGTTTCCTCGCAACCACTCCTTTAGCCTAGCCGAAAAGGCGGATAGTTTGAAGAAATAATGAACGCTCTTTTTCATTACCGGTGGTCTGCCGCAGATAGAGCATTTTGGTTCAAGTATTTCGCCAGGCTGGATCGTCCTTCCGCAATTCTCACAACCGTCAGAATACTGTTCAGTCGCGCCACAATACGGGCAGGTTCCCCTGACGTATCTATCTGGAAGAAACTTTTTGTCGAACTCGCAGTAGAACTGGTCCACATTTGCAGAATAGATGTAACCCTCGGTATGCAGCTTCCGAAAGAAGTGCTGAACCAGCTCAATGTTCTCTGGCGAGCTCGTCCTATCAAAGAGGTCGAACTCGATTCCAAGAGCGCGAAGATCCTGATCAAAGCGTTTTCGCCAATAGGCGACATATTCCGCTGGGGGTCTCTTCGCCTTCTCAGCAGCTATCAGGATGGGGGTACCGAAATCGTCAGAAGCGCACACCTGGACCACCTTTGTTCCGGTATGCCTGAGATAGCGCGACAGTATGTCAGCCGGAAGATACGTGCTCGCGATGTGTCCTAAATGGAGATCAGAATTTGCGTAAGGAAGAGCCGCCGTGACTATTGTGTTCCTGAGTTTTGCTTGCACCTCTGCCAAGCTGCGATATCACAGCTATAAGCATACCTGAATCGCCTGGCAGATAACACACCCTTCCTCCTCTTGGCACCCCTTCCGTGGAGCAAATTTCGCGGCTAAATAAGCCGGAAACAAAACGGGACATTGGTCCCCTCAGCAAAGCCAAACGGTGTCCTGCCCTTGCCGAGCCGGCAAAACAACCCCAGCAAGTATGCCCCGGCCAAGGAAAGATATCCTCTTAGCTACGCTTCCCTCCTGTTTACTGTCGAAGAGGGGGGACAAACATTCATGACCAAATGTAAGACCCGTGTTCTTAAGGTCCAAGGCTACGAAGAATACGGCTTTCCCAAATCACATCCGTTCAAAAAGGAAAGACCACAAGCGCTCTTTGAGTTGACACGACGCACGCAACTCAACGAATCGTTTCTCGAGGTAGAAGTGGCAGAAGAAGCTTCGGAAGAAGCCTTGACCCTCTACCACGCACCGGAATACCTGAGATTTGTCAGATTTATGTCAGACAGAGGCGAGGGCCATCTCGATTACGGCGACACGCCAGCGTATCCCAAGTGCTATGAGATAAACTCGAGAGTGGTCAATGCGTCCATAATCGCAGCGTCGCTTGCGCTCTCGGGCGAACATGGGGCCAACTTTTATGGCGGAATGCATCATGCGAGGGCCGACAGAGCTAGCGGTTTCTGCATTTTCAATGATGCCACGATTGCACTTCGTTGGCTGCTTAACGCAGGGGCCCGCAAAATTGCATACATCGACATAGACGCCCATCATGGCGATGGCGTAATGTACGCATTTTACTCGGAGCCTCGTGTGTTGCATATCGATTTTCACGAAGATGGGCGAACCCTCTTTCCGGGAACTGGTTTTGTCAATGAAACTGGCGAAGGAGAAGCCGAGGGGACCAAGGTGAACATAGCTTTGCCACCGGGAGCGAGCGACCCAGATTACCGGTATGCATATGACGAACTGGTACATCCGCTGCTGGAAAATTTCAGTCCAGACATTATCGTTCTGCAAGCGGGCGTGGACGCCCACCAAGGTGACCCTCTGACGCATCTTCTACTACGGGATGCTGGCTATTCGGAATTGTACACCCGTATCCACTCTGATAGCCACAAATTTGCTCAGGGTAAGCTCTGCGTGCTTGGAGGGGGCGGTTATAACGTGTGTAATGTGATACGCTGCTGGGCCCTCCTAATTTGTGAATTAATAGGGCACGATCCACCAGACAATCTCGTTGCAGAAGCCAGCCAGATAGCTTTTGAAGTCGCCGGTTCCGAACCCGATTGTTCTGGAATTGAACCCTCCCGCTCAGCGGTCCTAGCTGGAACCGAAGCTACGGTGGCCGCGCTTAGGAAAAGAGTGAACATCTAGCCCATCCGGAATGGAATGCGGGCGCACTACGATGCCGTACTCTGATTACACCATTGACAACAGTTAAAATCTAGCTTGTGGCGCGAGCCCTACGAAATCAGCAAAACCCTAAACCTCGGGTCGCGTGTCAAGTCATGCAGAGGTCTTTTTCAGGGAAGAAGCAACGAGTCTCGGGACCTCGTCCGGTGTCACGGCCACCTGAACCCCCGCAGCTTTGAATGACTCTGCCTTGGCGGCAACCGTGCCTTCTGAGCCGCTCACAATCGCCCCCGCGTGGCCCATCCGTTTCCCAGGAGGGGCGGTGCTTCCCGCGATGTAGGCCACTACTGGTTTTCTGACTTCTTTCAAGATATAATCCGCCGCCATCTCTTCGTCATTGCCACCAATCTCTCCTATCAGGACTACAGCACGCGTTACCCTATCCTTATTGAACATCTCAAGCGCATCCACAAAACCAGTCCCTATGATAGGGTCCCCACCAATCCCGATGACAGTGCTCTGTCCCAGTCCCGCCTTGGTAAGCTGGTAGGCAATCTCATAGGTGAGAGTCCCACTTCTGCTCACGACCCCAACAACCCCTCGCTCGAATACCGAACCGGGCATTATCCCTACTTTCGACCGCCCTGGACTGATGAGCCCAGGACAATTAGGTCCTATTACACGCTTTCCTTTACGCCTGGCATGGCTAATGAATCTCCAGGCATCATAGGTCGGAATATGCTCTGTTATCACCACGGTTAGCGGCAGATCAGCCTCAATTGACTCGAGTGCTGCGTCCTTTGCAAAGGGCGCTGGTACAAAAATGACGGAAGCATTTGCTCCGGTCGCGTTTACAGCCTCCTCCACCGTGTCGAATACCGGCACACTGCCGCCGAACAGCGTACCCCCCTTACCGGGGGTTACCCCCGCAACCACCTTGGTGCCGTAGGCAATCATCTGCTGCGCGTGGAATCCACCTTCTCGCCCCGTTATTCCCTGAACAAGGACCTTTGTCCGTTCGTCAATCAGGATGGCCATCAGGCGCTCGCCTCTCCAGCTCTTGCAACTCTTACCGCCTCTTTCGCGGCTTCTTCCATAGCGGAGTACGCACTCATTCCATTTTCGCTGAGAATCTTCCTTCCCTCTGATTCATTCGTACCTGCCAAACGAATCACGAGCGGCTTGTTCAGTCCAAGCTCAGTCTTCGCTTTGACAATAGCCTTTGCAACGTCATCGCAGCGGGTAATCCCTGCAAGAATGTTTACGAAAATTAGCTTGACCTTTGGATTCTCTGCGAGCACGCCCAGTGCGCGCAAAAATGATTCCTCTGAAGAGCCGCCGCCAGCGTCCAGAAAATTGGCGGGCTCTCCACCGTAATACTTCACGAGGTCCAGCGTGGCCATCGTAAGGCCCGCGCCGTTTCCGATTATTCCGACGGAACCGTCAAGCTCGACGTACTGCACGCCCAACTGCTTAGCCTTTCGCTCTAACGGAGGAAGCTCAGAGAGCCGGTCAGAGGCCTTTGCCCCAAACTCCTTTTGCCTGAAAAGTGCGTCATCGAGTATATTGAGCCGGGCGTCGGCTGCAATAAGCTTACCATCGCCGGTTAAAGCAAGCGGATTTGACTCCACTAGCTCGGCATCATACCTGACGAAAAGTGCATACATGTGACCGGTAATCTCCGCGAATATCTGCGAGTGTTCCCTGGGAATGCCCACCTTCGCGGCAAGTTCTCTCCCTACGAATGGCTCAAATCCGAGATCCGGATCAACGTGAATCTTCTTGATGGCTTCTGGGTTTTCGTGCGCAACGTCCTCTATGTTGATTCCCCCCGAAGCCGATGCAACTATGACGGGTGCCCTTGCGCTTCTGTCCCAAGTGATACCGAGATAGAGCTCTTTCGAGATGTCAAGCCGCGGCTCTACAAGGACGGATTTTACTATTTCCCCTTTTATATTGAAACCCATTAAATTCCGTGTGACTTCTGCAGCTTCACCTGCCGAGGCCGCAAACCTGATCCCTCCGGCCTTGCCGCGCCCCCCCACCAAGACTTGAGACTTTATTACAACACTCGGCACATGCAGCCATTCGTATGCCACTACTGCCCCCGCAGGGTCTGAGACTACTCTCCCAGGAGGTACTGCGATACCGTTTGCCCGGAAAATCTCCTTGACCTCATGTTCAAAGAGCTTCATTGTGACTACTCCAGAAGGTCCTCGGGTCTTGGTATTTCTTTGGGCAACCCCTTTCTCTCACGTATCTTTTGTATCGTGGGTAAGAGCAGGCTCTGCGGAGTGGGCGCCCATCTAGAAAATTCGAGCCCCCAGAAGGCCTTCCCAGCTGTTGCACTCCTGAGCTCCGTAGAAAGATTGAAGGTCTCGCTCACGGGGATCTCGAGGAGCATTCGCATCTGTGATGCAACCTGGTTGACCTCGATGACACGCCCCCGCTTCTGGGCGGCAATTCTATTGATGGCGCTCACGTACTCCGGCGGAATCCTGATATCGAGTTTTAGGAGGGGCTCCAAGAGTGCCGGCTGAGCGAAAAGTACACCGGCCTGAATGGCGTTTTTCGTGGCTGGCATCACCTGAGCTGGTCCTCTGTGGGCCGGATCCTCGTGAATCGTCGCGTCGTCAAGTGTGACTTTGACTCCTCTCATGGGTTCTTGCGCCAACGGACCCGCCTCGGTAGCCCATTTGAAGCCCTGGATTATAGTATCTTGTATTTCGTCAAGATGTTGGATTCCCTTGGTGCCGTCAATAAACACGTTCAGTCTGTCATCTATCGACCAGATGCTTCGCGCCTCATCAGTTTCCCACCCGGCCTTCTCTCTCAGTTTCTTTGCCCTCTCACGGAAATCCTGATTGTCATAAATTTCTCCAGTCTGAATAAGCGCAATAGCTTCCTGATTGAGAGGTTCAACCATAATCCGGAATCTGTTGTGTTTGTTCGGTGACTTCCCTTCGATTGGACCCGCCTTCCCTTCAACAGTTTCCCTGTAGACAACAATTGGGGGAGAAGTTACAACTTCGAAGCCCTTCTCCTGCAACTCGTAAAGCACAATTTCGAGGTGGAGTTGACCCATTCCCGAAATCAGGTACTCTCCGGTCTCCTCGCTTATCTTGAGTAGCAGGTTGGGGTCTTCGATGCTCATCTTACGAAGAGCGTCAATGAACCTGGGTAATTCTCTGCTGTTTTTGGGTTCGATTGCAATTGTGACCACAGGTTCTGAGACGTACTTCAGTCTCTCAAAGGCGACCGAGTCCTCTTTGAACGCAGGGTCTACTATTGTCTCACCCGCCCGAGCTTGCTCAAGGCCGAGAAGCGCCACGATATTTCCCGCAGGTATTTCCTGAGCCACTTCCCGGCTCTGGCCCATGAATATGCCCACTTGAAGTATTCTTGCGGTGCTTTTTGCTGAAGCCAGGTAGACCTCCTGCCCGCTTTTTACAGTACCGCTGAAAACTCGACCTGTTGCGACAAGACCTGCGTGAGGATCAACGACAACGTTGTTCACAGCGATAAGAAGTGGTCCAGCGGCATCGCACCTCAGCATGGGGTCTACCAGAGGGCTCTCCATGTTGCCCCTCCAGATTCTCGGTATTCTGTACTTCTGTGCTTCAAGTGGATTGGGCAGGTGCTCCACAATCATGTCAAGTATTGTGACGTAGAGAGGGAAATTCTCCACAAGTCTGGAAATGTCCCCAGATGTATAGCCGCTTACAATGTCTGCAAACTTCAGGCCCTTTGCAGCAGCTATTGGAATGTTAAAGCCCCACTTGTCCTTGGCCGCTCCGAACGCAACCTGGCCCTTGGCCATGTTTACCTTCCATTTGTCCTTGTATTCATCTTCAGCGAAGCTATCTATCAGGGAGTTGAAGTCGCGAACTATTCCTGTAAGGCGATCCTGGACCTCCTGCGGGCTGAGGCGCAGCTCCTTTACCAATCTGTCAATCTTGTTCACATAGAGCAGCGGTCGCACCCTTTCTTCGAGCGCCTGCCGCAAAACAGTCTCAGTCTGTGTCATTACTCCCTCCACGCTGTCAACCACCACTATCGCCCCATCCATCACGCGCAGGGAGCGGGTTACTTTACCCGTGAAATCAACGTGGCCGGGAGTGTCAATCAGGTTAACTACGTACGACTGGTTCTTGAATTCGTGAAGAAGTGATACGTTTGCGGCCTTTACAGTCATTTGCCTTTTTTGCTCAATTTCAAGATAGTCCATGGCCAAAGCCGTGCCGGCCACCTTGGGGGATATTATACCTGCAGAAAGAAGGAGGCTGTCTGAAAGTGTGGTTTTCCCGTGGTCAACATGTGCAATAATACCCATGTTTCGGATATTCGCAGTATTTACCATAAGCTGCAATAGTTCTTCTGTCTGCTTGAACTTCGGCATGAAAACTCCTCTTAATTTGAGGGGCTTCAGTCAGAATCGTGCTTAAGTCTTACGCACGGGAAGCAGCGCACCCTCCGCAGTATTACTGGGGGGACGTTCAGGCGAGCTCTATTACTGAACCAGTTTTCACAAAGTAGTAGACGGCGAGAGCTGTCGCAAGAAGAACAATGCCTAGCAGCGCCGCATCGCGAATCCGAAATTTGACTCCGGTCATTCTGGTCGGGGTCTCTGTAGCCCCGAAACACTTGGACTCCATCGCTTCCGCGACACTGTCGACCCTGAGCAGCGTATTGGCGAGAAGAGGGACTAGGATGGGAGTGTATTTTTTTATCCTGGACAGAAGACCTCCTGAGCCGAAGTCAAGACCTCGTGATTTTTGACTGTCTTGAATCGACTGAAGCTCTCTCCCCATTGTGGGCACGAACCTGTAGGCCATGGTTATCGGCAGGGTATAGCGATAAGGCATCCCGACACCTAGGAGCGAGTCGGCGAGTTCGTCAGGCGATGTGGTAAGCGAAAAAAGCGAAAACAGCACAACGTAAATCAACAGCCTCTCCACTACGCCAGCAGAGTAATAAAGCGAGTAAGCTAGAAGCCTAGTAGTGTAAAGGCTGTAACCGAGGTCAAGTGCGAAGAGCATTACACTGAGAAGAGTGGAGTAATAGAGATATGTGCGAATGTATCCTCCCAATCTTAGGTAAAATGATATAACCAGAACTGCGGCAAGTATTGCAAAGTAAAAGAGATCACCTTGCACTAGAAGTGTTAAGTCGAGAGCTGCCAGGAGAATGGCCACGAATTTGGCGATAGGATGGAATTCGTGCAGGATTGTCCTCTTGCCCACATAGCCGAACGCCTGAAGGTAGCTAACTGTCAACCACCTGGATTATTCGCTCGGCCAGTCTTTCAGGTTCATACTGTCCCGAGTAGTCCACAGCCCGCATAAGCGCCTCAAGATAATGTCGCTCGGGAGGCACAATCCCGTTTGAGCGCATCGCTTCTGCGTCACTCATGAGCTGCACTGGTGTGGAATCCATAACCAGTCTGCCACCATTAAGCACAATTACTCTGCCAAAGTATTCCAGTGCAAAGTCCATATCATGCGTCGAAGCAATTACACTTTTACCCGCGGAGACGTACTCGCGTATCAGCGTCCCGATCTTATGTCGATTTGAAAGATTCTGGCCAACAGTGGGTTCATCAAACACAAGAAAGTCCGGAGTATAAACCACTACTGACGCAATTGCGAGCCTCTTACGCTCCCCGGAGCTAAGGGTGAAGGGTGACCGGGTTTCGAACCCCGAAAGATTCAGGCGTGCTAAGGCAACCGATGAGAGCTTGCGGATTTCGTCCTCGGGGTACTCAAAGTTTTTCAGCGCAAAAGAAACTTCATCCAAGACGGTTGCTGAAAAGAGCTGGTGATTTGGATTCTGGAAGACCACCCCCACTCGCCTAGTTACAACTTTAGAAGGAATCTGATTGATGTCTTTTCCGTCAAGAAGCACACGCCCGGATGTAGGCTTTAACAAACCGTTGAGGAGCCTAATGAGCGTGGATTTTCCTGCGCCGTTCTGCCCAACTATCGCAGTGGCCTGACCCAAATTGAAACTCACGCTTACATTTTTTAAAGCGTCTCCGTCAGACCGTGGGTACTTGTACCACGCTTCTACTAGCTCAATCATTTTTTCTCTTCCGACCCTCAACTACATTGAGTATATCCTGAATATTTCGAGCTCCATCAAGGGCGAGCCCCCTGTGCGTCAGCTCCTGCGCGATTGCGTAGAAGGCAGGAATCTCTATGCCAAGATTATTTAGAACCCCGGAAGTGAAGACCTCGCGAGGTGTTCCAGAAGCGAGAAGTCTCCCTGAGTCCATCGCCAAGACTCTACTCGCATAGGGAGCAACAAGCGTAGTCCTGTGTTCCGCTATAAGCACAGTAGTGCCCTTGGAGTTAAGTTCTCCAAGAAGTTCCATCAACGACGTGGCCGAAAGCGGATCCAAGTTCGCCGCGGGTTCATCTAGCACAAGAATCTTCGGCCTGATCGAAAGGATGGACGCAACCGCGGCCTTCTGTTGCTCCCCCCCGCTCAGTTCGTGCGGCGGTTTATGCCTTAGGTTCTCAATACCTACCTGAGAAATTGATTCATTTACACGATTGAGAATCTCGCACTTTTCGAGGCCGAGATTCTGCGGCCCAAACGCGACATCGGATTCAACGTCGAGTGACACGAGTTGCGACTCCGGGTCAGAAAAAACTAGTCCAGAGATTTCTGCCAATTTTGACACCTCAGAATTCTTCGTGTTAACGCCTCCCACCCTGACTTCTCCAGAGAAGTCACCCCCATAGAAATGGGGAACTAATCCGTTCATAGCCCGGAGCAGCGTAGACTTTCCGCTTCCGCTCGGCCCAGTAAGAAGCACAAATTCACCCGACTCAATCTCAAAATTCACCGCGCTCAGGGCGAGAGCGCTAGCTCCCGAATACCTGAACGAGAGGTTGCGTACTGAGACGAGGGGAGCCATCGGTAACAGCCTCAGTTCGTGTCCTTAATGGATTGCCACAAGCAATACTTTGACATAACCAAAATTTAACTCCCATCTCTCAGCCTTTGCGTCCTAGAACCACAATTTCGATGCTGAAGAATCGATAGAATTCCGGACGCAATGTCAATAGGAACCCTGAATCTGGTAATGCCTCCGTAATAAGCGGGATCTGTTTCAGTCGTTTAGCTGTCTTCTTCAGAATCGGACTCGGATTCCGGGTTTGGCGAAAGTCTCTGCGGTGTCGAGGCAGCCCGTCGTAATCTTTCAACCTCAGTCCTAAGGGACGACTCCTGCGACTGATATACGGTCAGCCGCTCAGACAACTCGTTACGGTATTTATCTAAACCACTGGAAATTTCCTCCGTGTTCGACTTGTATAGAACTGGCCCTGTGGACTTGTAAAGTTCTGTTTCAGGAGGAAGCGCCCTAATCTCGGTCTTTACTCTATCGGTTTCCTTGATTTCTAGTTCCAATCTCTGACGCTCAGCCACGATTATTCGCAGCTGCTCCTGAAGTCTCGCAATCTGATTCGCTTTTTCGTTACTGCTCATCTTAGGTTCGCTACCCGAGCCGCGAGCGTCAGCCAAGATCCGACGGTGTTCACCGCGGCTCTTGTTTCGCTGATTGCAGTGGCGTGTATATAAGCGCACACGATCTTCCCGTCGACCTTGATCGTGAGGTCACTCCTGTCTCTCCTCCAGTCCCTTAGTTCGGGCTGAACAGAGCTCCAAACTAGTTTGGCCTCCTCCTCATTCTCAGCTTCGTACCTGAGCTCGACCACGAGGGAGCCCATTTTGCTGCTATTTGATTCTGTGATAGAACGCAAGGCATGGATTCCTCCCTATCGAAATCGTGGTTACCTCCCTAGCTCCGTCCTGATGGACAGTCAATTCTGCAGAAAGCTTGGATTCGCTCGATTTTAGCTGTAAAAGGAGTTCGCATAATCTTAAGCCCTCTTTGGTTTCTGAGCGGCCTGCCCCACGATTAATTCTGCTTACAGGTTCTCCTCTCGTCAACGAACGAATGCCTGACATTGCCCTGAAACCATCAAACGTGTAGAGTTCTTCAGTTGTCCCGGGCCAGACCACACGGAACCCAGCCGGATTTCCGAACTTCTCAAAAATTGTAGCCAGACCTTCGCCGCGCTCCACTGAGAGCCGTAACAGCGAACTCATGTTCGTCTTGCCCCGTGAAAGTTTGGTGCAGGGGATGGACAGCGCCATGGCATTCAGGAGACTGCGGGAACGCGGAGATGGAGACCGCGAAGTTGTAATTAGCAGCAGCCGATTTCCATTCACCACAACCAGACTCTAGGCGGAGGGCACATGAGCTGGACCGGCAAAAACGTATTCACAGTGTGGACAGCGCCAGACTCCAACCGACTTTCTTACGAATAAAGTCTTTTTACCACAACGAGCGCACATGGAACGCTGATACCTCTTACGAAGTATCTTGAGAGTTCTACGTCGAAGTGTCATCCCGTAACGTGGACCATAACGACCAGTTTCTTTGACGTCTTTTGTGCGTGTCATGCCGGACTTACCCCTAATGCAGCTGTTAGCTTCCCCCGAATCTCCTTAGCACGAGCGAAAGCCAAGTCGTATATTTTGAGGGCTTCTTCCATCGTTATCGAATCGCTACCACTCTTTTGAATAGAAGCGACTACGCCCGACTCTATCGTAGTCATGGTCACTCTGACCGAGGACACTTCTTCTTCTGCCGCTGAGGGGTCAACTAGCAGATGATCTCCAACCTTTGCGACCGTCACTGGTACAGGAGTCTCCACTATCGGAATGGGCCGTTTCGTCTCCAACTCCGTGACCGTGTCACCCTCGATCTTTACCTCGGGGAGTTTTGCAGTGAGGACGGCGGCAAGTGCAGCCAAACCCGCGGCGTCCTGCAGGTTTCCATCGTGGTCAAGAGCATATACGTCCACATAAATAATCCAGACAGATTTCCCTGGAATGATACAGAGCTCGTTATATTTTATCGACTTTGACTCTCTCAAGCCGCGATCAACAACGCGCGACATTTCAATTGCGCCCTCGTCAGGCGGGCCAGGTTCAAAGTCCGGGGAGGCGTGCGGCAAGAGCTCTAGGCTGACCGTCAATACGCCGTCATTTGGAGTATCAGGAAATGGAGCGCCCCTTGCTATCTTTATTCCAGCAACCGCCACGGTGTTCCCAATTCTTACCATGGCCGATCCGTCTGCCTTCTCGTAGAGATTGGTCTTGATATCGATATTGCGATACTCATCCAGCTTGCGGCCGTCTTCCCTCACACCGGTAGCGAGTACCGCGTTCAAGTCCCTCAGCCTCAGGGAGGCCGCTTCAGAAATTGAGTTTACACTGTCCAACTTTCAGTCCTCCTCCTGAGCGGGTTCGCTCGAAGTGTATTTTTCTCTCAGCGCCTGCTTTTGCATCTCGTAAAGCTGATCCACTCCTCTCCTCGCCATGGACAGACCTTCTTCAAATTCAGCCCTTGTTAATCTCCCGTTCAGCTGCAAGAGGGTAATCCGGTTCACATTGGGCATCATTGCTACAGGCATGTCTGCCTGACCGTGTTCATCTTCTTCTTCATTGAGATCCATGACAACTCTTCCCTCAAGTTTTCCGACAGCCACTGCAGCGACCATGTCGCGCATTGGGATGCCAGCCTCGGCCAGAGCCAGCGCAGCAGCAGTGATTCCTGCACTCCTAGTTCCGGCGTCCGCCTGCAACACTTCGATAAATACATCTATCGAAGTCTTGGGAAATTCGTCAAGCATCACAGCTGGCTCAAGTGCTTCCCTAATAACTTTCGTAATTTCAATTTCCCTCCTGCTTGGCGCTGGAGATTTCCTGTCGGAAGTCGAGAATGGGGCCATATGATACCTTGTTCTCAGAATTGCCCTGCCGGGCTGTGCAAGGTGCTTAGGGTGCGCTTCCCTTGGCCCATGAACAGCAACAATTATCTTCGTTTTGCCCTGTTCGATATAAGCGGAGCCAGAACAATTTTTCAGGAGGCCAACCTCCATCTTGACTTTTCTCATTTCATCAATCTTTCTGCCGTCTGTTCTTATCCCGTCCGGGCTCAGAAGCGGTTTTGAGCCCGAATCTGCTGCTTCAACCATGGTGATGTTTTACTCCTTATTTTCAGTAGCAACCTTCTGAGATGCGTTCTTAAGTGTTTTCAGGCGTTCCTCAACTCGGGAGGTGAGCCCCTGAGTATGGGCTTCCGCTTCGATCAGCCTTATGGTACTCACCGTGTTGCTGACCGCCTCCGGAGACGGGGCCCTTACCCACACCCGCCCGTTCTGCCCCACAGTGATCTGGGAGCCAAGCTCTCGATTTAGTAACTGAATCATGGAGCCTTTTTTTCCAATTATTCTGGGTACGCGCGTGGGTTCAACTTCGATAACCACGCCCTGCCTGATGAGACCATACTCACGATTCAGGGTTGCGTCCAGTATTGGAGGCCTTGCCCTGTCGAACTCTGCGATTTCGGCGTACACGAAGTCATCTGCACCCATAAATTTCCGGATATCGTCAAAGACAGGGTTAATTCTAGCCGGAAATCGTCCGGCGGGCAAAGTTGCCTCATACGGAGCCCTGATATCTACGGTCCAGCTTCCCATCGAAATGTCCACAACTTTTCCGATCACCTTGTCGCCTCGCCGAGGAATGTATGGTCCACGAAGTGCTCTTACACTCAGAGTATCTCGGTCCTTAATCTCAAATGAGCCGAGCACCGTGGCGTAGAATCTGTCGCCATTTAATTTGATTACATTCTGTCCGGCCCTGAATTTTCCTTCAGCAACTAAATCACCGGGCGTAACCAGTTGCCGATGCTTCGCAATTATGTTCAATTCGATTCAGACACTCTTCTGCCCGGCTTCTCGTATTTCAGCTTGACCCCTTGAAAGGGTCTTAACCCGCTCAACAATCTCTGGCTTCATGCCAGAAGGAGCCTCTATTAGCAGAGTAAAGGAGCCGTCTTGGCCCCATGTTGTAGATTTGACTTCTCCGACTTGGATGAACTGGCCATAAGATTTTCTATACGTAGCTGGAACTCTGACCTCAAGGACTGAAACAGCCATCTTCAGCGGTATTACCGTCCTCAGAGCCTTGATTGCCTCCAGCGCTTGCTCCTCCATCCCCCGAAACGGAGAAACGCTATAGCGCACTTGCTGAAGTGCCAACTCAATGCGTGTAGGAGGATGAGGTAAACCCGATTTTGGGTCAACGCAATGCTTCGCGATATAATTTACAACCTGCTTTTTCATATTTTCTGTCATTTCACGTCGCTGCTGTGCCGTTAGCTGAAGCTCTCCCTTCGCCATGATCGTCTCAGCAATCGTGTGAATATTCGTAGTACCAAACACCTCCTTCAGCAGTGCTTCCGGTGCCCGCAAGCCCTTGCTGGAGTCCTTGAATACTTCCTCGCTCACCAAAATATCGCCGATGCTGCCTTTCTTCGCATTCTTATACTCCCAAGCCGCCTCGGGCTTTACCAGCACCTCAAATTTATGGCCTGAAGTCTCCAGCCTAGCTATCACAAATTCGGAACTCACTATTTCTTCTCCTCCATGTTTGGAGAACCTTCCTGGATTTTATCCAAGAGTGTGCTCACGTCTGCCTCGCTCAGTCTTACAAAGAGTCTAGTTGACTGTCTCGCAAAGCCTACTTCAAGCTTCTCAGGGTCTAACACCACTGGAGTTTGTTGCGCCTCAGATTGTGCCTTTAGCATTGCACGAAGAGCCAGGAGTGCCGCCTCCTCAACTGTTTGTGTTGGAGAGTAGTGCTCTCTAAGGTAGTCGTTAATCGCCTGATCAAACATTCCTATAGCGGTAGCCTTGTATCCTGAGTATGCCCCACTCGAGTCGGTAAGGAAGAGAGCTGGCGTGCCGTGGCTGACTCCGCCTACTAGCAGGGCCACCCCAAAGGGTCTAACGCCCCCGTGTTGAGTGTACGCCTGAAGCGTGTCACCTATTTTCCGCGTTATCGATTCGACATCCGCCTCCTCGTCATAAGTGATCCTGTGCGCCTGGGCGAAGACCCTAGCCTGGTCTACCAGAATGCGTGCATCAGAGGAAATACCTGCATACGACGCAGCGACATGACGATCTATAAACATGATTTTTTCGGTGGCCGACACATCAACTAGGGGAGATGCACTCTTCTTCTCAGCAACCATGGCCACTCCTTCATTTACACGGACACCAACCGTTGTCCAACCTTTGCGCACAGGTTCCATTGCATATTCAACTTGATAGAGCCTTCCGTCCGGCGAGAAGACGGTTAGCGCCCGGTCATAGCCGCTGAAGTACATACCCGACATTCGTCTAGCTCCTTAGCCATGTCACGGCCTTTCAGTTATTTAAGAGTGGAAGCGCATATCACTACATGCCTCAGCGGCGCCATGTAGTGTAATCAGGACGATTGCGGTTCTAAGGAATTACAACACAAACAGAACGAATCGTCACCGGTTTACAATCCAAATTAGCTCTATTGCATTCTCTTCTCGCAAATACTACGAGATCCTGCCACCACGAAGCGGGTTGAAATCATGGGCTATATGGCCGACGCTGACGGCCGTATGTTCCCCACGGTCGGCACAGTCCCCAATTCTATCCTACATGCAATCCTTTCCGGTCGTGTTTTTACTGTTCCTTTCGCGTGGCCATGTACGCCCTGTAGGCTTTGCGGGAGAGCGCGTCCGCCTCCCTGTTTTGTTCGCGCGGCACCCATACGAATTTCACCGTTGCGAATCGTTTGAGAAGAGTCTTGCATTCACTGTATTTTTCATAATAAAGCCCGCCATGGACCTTCCACTTTCCTGCCAGCTGGTTCACCACAAGCCTGCTGTCGCCCCTGATCTCGATATCTTCAGCTGTAAGCTGGTTATCCAGCAACCACCTCAGGATAGCCAGCACACCCGAGTATTCGCCCACATTGTTTGAGGCGGTAGGGCCATATGCTGCAAGACCGACTCCTTCGTACACTCTCGTCCCGTTTCGATATATTGAGCATCCGAAGGTCGCAATCCCCCCCGGATTGCCCTCGCACAAGCCGTCAAAATATGCCACTATTGTGATTCTTATCGCTTCTCTGCGGATGTCCGCGAATGAGCGCTCTCCCAAAAGCTCTCGGGTTATTTGAAACCGCTCTGTGAGCGGCTATCAAAATGCTTTATTTTCTAGTGCGTGCCGAGGACAGATGACCCCTCCCCGAGTTTGGATGACGCAAGCCTGCAGCCTCCACCACGGCCCTGGCTCCTCCTGCCAAGGATAGGTTACTGCGACAGTAGTCTTCTCATGGCAGGAATCACCGTTTCTTTAGACGTGCATTTTCGTATACGCGTCCGGATTCGGAGCGCTGGCAGCATCGGTCCAATCCGCTCCGATGGCGCGAGGCGCACTGGCGGTGTGCTGGGCTTCATCCCCCATCTACTGCCATGAGGCCTCCGCGCTCGCGGCAAACGGTTGGCCGCAAAGGCGGAGGCGCCGAGAGAGTATCGCGAGAGAGGCGAGCCTGTCCCTGCCGTGGTCCACGGCGCATTTGACGCGCCTGCTCACTCGGGGCGCACTGCCCTTCAAGACCCTGCGCCGGTCTTCTAGGTCCGATTTTTGGTCGTGCGAAGGTGCCCTGGCGCAGGCATCTTTCTTCCTTTGTTCAGCAATGTTGATCACGTACCTTATCTCCGACTCGGACACCCTCGGCCCTCCCGTCGGGAGCCAGAGGCACCTTATTCTTCCCTGCTGCCCAGACTAGTATCGGGATGGTGGTCAACGCCGAGCGTTTCCCCCCTTTTCTTCGGGCTGTAGCTGCGCTCCAAGTTACTGCGATATCCAAGTATACATTTTAGAATACGTTATACAGTAGCTGCTGCGAACCCTCGGTCTGCAGTCCAGTGCCCAGTATGTTGGCCGAACCATTTGAACACTTGGCCCGTCTTCATCTGGACCCTGTAGGTAGGGTGTTTGTCTACCTGATCCGCGAGTGTTCGTCAGACTTTCGACTACTCAGAAGGAGCCTGTCATAGGTGGACGCCAATAACTCCGGCATCACTTTAACTGAGGAAATAACGGGCATGAAGTTCGTGTCTCCAGACCATCTTGGAACAATATGCACATGAAGGTGCTCCGGAAGTCCAGCGCCAGCAACGCTCCCGAGATTTATTCCGATATTGAACCCATCAGGCTTTAGCTGGGTTTTGAGGCGTTCTACCCAATAACCGACACTTTCAAGCAGACTGGCATTTTCTTTATCCTCCAGTTGGGAAAGCTGCGACAAGTGCCTTGTCGGGGCTACTAGGAGATGACCCGGGTTGTATGGAAATATATTCAGCATAATTATGACTCTTTCGCGCTTCTCAAGGGTGTACGTGTTGCGGAGGTCTCCTGAATTGACGGCCGTGCAGATAAAACACTCCCCTCTTTTTGCTCCTTCTTGAGCAAAGGATTCTATGTAGGTCATCCTCCATGGAGCCCAGAGATTTTGCAGTGCCCTCACCCTTTTGTCCGTGTTCGTTGCTTTCGTCTTCTGAATTCCGCCCGTCTTCCTCGAAGGTATAGTTCTTCGAACTCCTTGACAAAATCCTGACCGGCCCTCCTTCTCTTAAGAGCGCGGTTTAGTCCCCTTACCGTCCCTGATGCAACGAGAGTGTAAGCCGCCTTGGGTCCTTCGAGAGTCGCGATGGCCACCCTCAGTTGAGCCATGTCCGAATGCCAGACCCTTACCACGGACCATCTAGTTCCCTTAATGATTGGCCTCAGCCCGGCCCTCACAAGCTCGCCCCTTCCAAACAATTTCTCAAACGTATCTGATAAAGCTCGATAGTTTGGCCCGACCGACCATAGCAGAAAGAAGTACCTCCTTCGTAAGGACTTCACCCTATCTCCTCCACCAGTCGCCTGCCGTTCGACTTGAACGCTGAGTTCGCGCTGCTGAAACTAACACCTGTCAGGAATGAAAAGAGTGCGACCGCGTCCCGAAGAGAACAGGGAAAATCCGAATCGCTCGAAATAACTACTCTATCAGGCCCAAAAAATCGGACGCAGTCCTTCAACCAAGTCCTGCTTTCGGGACTATTAACAGACGCCCTTAGAATTCTGGGTGTCAATTCGAGCCAGTCTGATGAAATTTCGGGAACCAAGCCCGGAATCGGTCTAAGCAGGCGAAAGCCGTTCAGGGAGGTCACGATCCCGTCTTTCGATTCTCGCTCGATGAACGCCCCGGGGATGTGAAATGCTTCTCTGGCACGCCAATACCACTGAAGGCCACAGAACGAGAGATTCACCGCAAGTGACTCCAAGTCTGAGGAACTGTCTACTGAAACAAGACAAAAGTATATCTCGTAAATATGCGGATGGCGTGAGATAATGGCCTGCTGCGAGACGCAGAAATCGGGAAATTCCCGTTTCAAAACTGACCGCGCTCTGATATGCCGAGACCGGCTAACAAGCCACGAAAGTCCATTCCTTTGATGTAACCGCTAATCTGCACGACGACCTTAATCGTGTCACTCCCTCTATCAAGCCTTCTTCGCCCGCTCAAAGCCTCAAACTTTGAAAACCTGAGATATATCTTGGATCCCTCGAGAAAATCTTCTGGCGAGCGCACGAGCTCGGAATCGGCGACCGTCACGTCTTTAAGAATAAAGGAAGCAACCGTCCTAGCCTCTCGCTTCGTGAATTCTATACTAATAATTTTGATTGGATTGCCGTAATGCCCCTCTAGAGTACGTACAGTTGGATGCGCTTTGGTTGCCAGCTCAGGCGGCAGAAACGATCGTAAGCACTCGATGACCTTCTCAGGGTCTTCTGTGGCGTGACAAATCGCACTTATGCTCAATGAGCGAACGGATGGCACAGATTCCTCCTTTTTTGTCTGCATTATTACATTTAAGGCCAGCACAAAGCTAACTGATTAGCTACCGGCCCCCCGCCGCCGGCTAAACCCAAGGAGGGTGATTCAATACGTAAGGAATATAGGTGCTCGGGCTAGTCCCAACAAGTTGTAGTTCATGGCCTCGATTGCCCGAATACGGTCTAGAGTGTGGAAGAGTATGCATAAGAGCGGTGATGCACGCTTCCTTCAAGCTTATCGAAACCGGCTCGTTGAGTGGCGGAGACAACCTACCGTAAACCGCGTTGAGAAACCCACAAGAGTCGAAAGGGCTAGGGCGCTGGGCTATAGAGAGAACCACCTCAACATTGTGACACGAGTGAAAGTCAGGAAAGGCCATCCACTGAATCCCCGCCCAAGAGCAGGAAGAAGGCCCAAGAAAATGGGTGTAAAGAAGTTAACCCTCAAAATCACCCACCAACGTATTGCCGAACAGCGAGCGCAGAAAAGGTATAGAAATATGCGCGTCGTCGGGAGTTACCTCGCCGGGGAGGACGGCGAGCATCAGTGGTACGAGGTAGTGCTTTCAAGGTCTGGCTAGACACTGCCTTCATTCAAACTGGCACTAATCACTAGATATTGGGACGTCAGGCTGGGACGGCGACATCATCGGAGGCAACCTCAAATCGTCGCGAGCACATCATCCGTCCGAGCCACCTCAGGTCGAGCGAGTCTAATAAGGCGGAGGATTTTTCGTATTTGCGAGAAGAGAAGCTGAATCTTAGGGAATGCTAATAGGAATTGTAGGTAAGACAAACGTCGGAAAGTCAACCTTCTTCTCCGCCGCGACGCTCCTACCAGTAGAGATTGCCAACAGACCATTCACTACAATTAAACCGAACAGAGGTATTGCCGCAATAAGGTCACCGTGCGTATGCAGAGAAATGGGGGTAAAGGACGAGATATGCACTAATGGTGTGAGGTTTACCCCTGTTGAATTAATCGACGTAGCGGGCCTAGTCCCTGGGGCGCACCAAGGAAGGGGTCTCGGAAACAAGTTTCTCGACGATCTTAGACAGGCGGACGTTTTCATCCACGTTGTTGA
>JAJYZJ010000100.1 GCA_021800035.1 archaeon | reverse complement strand
TGCCGATGAAACCAGATTTCCGTTTACAGTAATATGGATTGTGCAACTGCTAAACTGCTTGGGGGATGGTTTGGCTTGGGGGCCGAAGAAGGACGTGCCAAGCTGCGATAAGCCTCGGGGAGGCGCATGGAGCCCTAGATCCGAGGATTTCCGAATAGGACTTCCCGTCGTAAGACACTCCGTAAGGAGAGGGTACCCAGGGAATTGAAACATCTTAGTACCTGGAGGAAAAGAAATCAATCGAGATACCGTTAGTAAAGGCGATCGAAACCGGTATAAGGCAAACCGAATGCCCCATAGTAATATCGGGTATATGTGGAGTTAGGACCTCCTTCAATACCTACTCAATGAATCCTAATCTGAACGAAAGCAGAGCCAGAGAAGGTGATAGCCCTGTTGGAGTAAGTTGAGAGGTTACGAGAGGAGAGTTCCAGAGTATCGTGCGTCGTTTTTCGCGCGAGAATATAGGTGGCACTAACATCTAACCTTAAATACAGCCCAAGTCCGATAGCGAACAAGTACCGTGAGGGAAAACTGAAAAGCAACCCGAAAGGGTAGTGCAAAGAGCCTGAAACCAAGCAGTGATAAACTTACAAGGCACCAAAGGGATGATATCGTTAACCACGATGGACCAGTGTTTTGTTGTCCGTGTTGAAGAACGGACCAGGGAGTTTCGACGAATGGCGAGGTTAATCTTTTAAAGAGAAGCCGTAGCGAAAGCGAGTATCCGCACAGCAATGGAGGGATAGCGTAATCTATGCGTTAGTCATTCGTGGAAGACCCGAAGCCGGTCGATCTACGCCTGAGCAGGTTGAAGCCCAGTGAAAACTGGGTGGAGGACCGAACCAGTTCTGATGTGCAAATCGTTTGGATGACTTGGGTGTAGGGGTTAAAGGCCAATCTAGGCCGGCAATAGCGGGTTCCCCCCGATACTACCCGCAGGTAGACTTCGGTGGAGATGCTCGGCGAGGTAGAGCGACCGATTAGCAGGTTAGCAGTCGAAAGACTGCGCCAGCTTATCAAACTCCGAACTTGTCGAGATCGTAGATACCGGGTGCTAGGGTACATGGGATAAGCTCTGTACCCGTGAAGGGAACATCCTAGACGGGGGTTAAGGTCCCTAAAACTGACTAAGTGCAAATTAAAGGGGTTTGTGGCCAAAGACAGTGTGGAGGTTGGCTTAGAAGCAGCCATCCTTTAAAGAGTGCGTAACAGCTCACTCACCGAGGCTACATGCCCCGAAGATGGAAGGGGCTAAAGTCAGTTACCGAGACCTCCGAGCACCGAGAGGTGATCTGGTAGGGGGGCGTGCCGCATGGACGGAAGCTTCTTCGAGAGGAGGAGTGGACCGTGTGGTATCGTGGATCCTGGTAAAAGTAGCAGAATAGAATTGTGAGAATCAATTCCGCCGAAAGGGCTAAGGGTTCCTTGGCAATGTTCGTCAGCCGAGGGTTAGTCGATCCTAAGGTGGTCCCTAACAGGAAACCACCGAAAGGGAAGCTGGTTAATATTCCAGCACCTCGAGCGTTTTGCCATATAATTGGACTTTGGGATATTGGAAGTACGGGTGACAACGTATTTGCAAGTATAATCTGGTGGAGAATCGTAATGATGAGAAGCCGGAGAAAGCTTGTGAGTCCCCCTATGGGGATTTCTTAGATTTCTGGAGTCTGTGAAAGAATTGTATGGGTCAAGTTCGAGTTCGTACCAAGAACCGACACAGGTGCCCCTGGATGAGAAGTCCAAGGCGTTTGGGAATAATGGACGCGAGGGAACTCGGCCAAATAGCTCCGTATCTTAGGTAGAAGGAGTGCCTATTCCGAGAGGGAATAGGTCGCAGTGGCAAGGGGACCCCGACTGTTTACCAAAAACACAGATCGCTGCTAGTTCGTAAGGATGTGTATAGCGGTTGAAACCTGCCCAGTGTCGGTACCTGAAAATCCCGTACAAGGGAAAGAAGGGCCGATAAACGGCGGGGGTAACTATGACCCTCTTAAGGTAGCGTAATACCTAGCCGCTTAATTGGCGGCTTGCATGAAGGTTCAACGTGAGTCCCACTGTCCCCGCGTTCAGCCCCGTGAAATTGATGCACTGGTGCACAATCCAGTCTCTCCCACGTGAAAGCGAAGTCCCCGTGGAGCTTTACTGCAGCCTGTAGCTGTAATACGGTGCTTAATGCGTAGAGTAGGAAGGAGCTGTCGATGCCTGGGTTCTGGCTCAGGTGGAGGCGACGATGAAACACTTCCCTTTGAGTACTGAATTACTAACCTCGCAAGAGGGACAACTATTGGTGGGCAGTTTGGGTGGGGCGCCACGCCCCCGAGAATTTAACAGGGGCCCCCAAAGGTTAGCTCAGGAGGGTCAGTAATCCTCCGTAGAGTGTAAGGGCAAAAGCTAGCTTGACTGAGTTCCGGACAATAAGGAACGCAGATGCGAAAGCAGGGCCTAACGAACCACCCTGTCCCCCTTTAGTGGGGGCGGGTGATAAGAGAGAAGTTACCCCAGGGATAACTGAGTTGTCCTCGGCAAGAGTTCATATCGACCCGAGGGTTTGCTACTTCGATGTCGTCTGTTCCTATCCTGGTGCTGAACAAGGTGCCAAGGGTGGGGCTGTTCGCCCATTAAAAGGGATCCTGAGATGGGTTCACTACGTCGCGAGACAGTAGGGTTGCTTCTCCGTGGGAGTGTTCGATGTCTGAAGGGAAGGAGCCTTTAGTACGAGAGGAACGGGGGTTCGTGACCTCTGGTTTGCCGGTTGTCTGTCAAGGCATTTGCCGGGTAGCCACGTCATACGCGAATAAAAGCTGAAAGCATCTAAGCTTGAAGTCGCCCCTGAAAATAGACATCGTTATTAGGTCTCTCCTAGAAGAGGAGATTGATAGAACTGGGATGTAAGTGCCGAGCTTCGGCGAGGCATTCAGTCTACAGTTACTAATCGACCGAATGCACAATCCATGCTAAGGTCCGGAAATCTGGTATAATACCCTTGTGCGTATTTTTAATTTTTTTGAATTTCAAGTCAATGTGCTGATTCCACTCAATTCAAAAAAGATGAAGATTTGACAGTCTCAACCAGAAATTAAAAGAATTGTGGAAAAAATTTACCGGACAGTGGACCGTTTTTCCATCACATTAAGGAGGTTTTCCGTTATCTTATTGAAAGCTTCTGCTATGGCGTTGCTCTGGCTTACAGAAGGCACTCCGTTATCGGAGCTCTCAACTATTTCTGTGTACAGGGGAATCCTGCCCAGGAATGGTACGTTATATTTTCTGGCAGCCTCTTCCCCTCCTCCTTTCTTGAAGATATTCACTGTTTCGCCACAGTGCGGGCAGACAAAACCGCTCATGTTCTCCACTAGCCCCAGAACCTTCAGTTTCATCTGTGAGGCGAAGTTGATGGCCTTCTTTGCATCCAGCAGGGCAACATCCTGTGGAGTCACAACCACAACGACACCTTCAACATCAGGAACAATCTGGGCAACACTCAGTGCCTCGTCGCCTGTTCCTGGAGGCATATCCATTATGACAAAGTCCCTTTCCCCCCAGGCAACATCCTCAAGGAACTGCTGCAGTGCCTTGTGTCTCAGTGCTCCTCTCCATATTACTGCAGTGTCTTCTGTGGGAAGAAGAAATCCCATGGATATGACATCGACATTGTATTTAGTCTTCACCGGAAGGATCTTGCCTTCCTCGTTGACATCAACCTTTTCGTCTGAGACCCCCAGCATTTTCGGATCATCAGGCCCATTTATATCTGCATCAATGAGCCCAACCCTGTAATTCCTGGCCAGGGAAACAGCCAGATTCACCGATATTGTGGATTTGCCCACTCCCCCTTTCCCGCTCATCACCATTATTGTATGCTTCACACCCTTGTATTTCGTAGACTTTGGCGGAGGCCCTATTATTGGCTGCGGTGGTGGCTGGTTCATTTTTATTGTTCCGGTTGGCATAGTTCTGAATTGCAGATTCGTATTTTAGACTGAGCATCTTTACGGGTGCGACAATTCTATTAATCCTGTCGTTTTATTCTGCTCTGGATGTACAGTGAAAATTGCGTATTCTGCCGTGATGTTATCAGGGACAGGAAGGCATCCATAGTCTATGAAAATGACAGTGTGATTGCGTTTATGGACATTGCTCCCGTTGAACCCGGACACGTGCTGGTTGTTCCCAAGGATCATTATGTGAACATAATGGATATAGATGAACCGGTGTATCTTGAGGTCCACAGGGTTACCAGAATGATTTCACCGGCAGTTGTAAGGGCTGTGGGGGCGGACGCGGTGAACATAGGGCAGAACAATGGCGCCTGTGCGAACCAGAGAGTATTCCACTACCATGTCCACATAATCCCGCGATTCTGCAGCAGGGAACTGAACTGGGGCCGAAAGGCGGTTGAAGATGAGGAGCTGGAACAGATGGCAGTCCTCATCAGGAATGAGATCGCAGATCACGATGGCAGGATTCCGGAACTGCGATAATGTATAATATAATCTTTTACCTTACCATGCAAGGGGATCTCAAGGGATTAAGATGAAGAGCATAGAAGAGCTATACAAGAGAGCGCTTGACCTGAAAAACAAGGGAATGTCAGATAAGGAAATCTCAACAGAGCTTCACCTTTCAGTGGGAACAGTCACGTGGCTGCTCAGCAAGGAATTTTTCAAGGAATCAAAGATACAGGATGTCAGGATTGGCTGGAGATCCATAGGTGTTACAGGAGAACGTATCAATGCAATTGCCAGCATTATAGCTGACATAATAGAGGAGGAATCCGGAAATGGCGATTATGAAGTGGATGCCATTCTGGGAATCACAATCAACGGCATTCCCCTGGCAACAATGGTGTCCTACATCCTTGGCCGCGAACTCATAGTGTATCGGCCTCACCCCAACAGGAA
>JAJYZJ010000099.1 GCA_021800035.1 archaeon | reverse complement strand
TCTGGTGGGAAACCTTATCTTGGAGCGGGCTTCTTGCTTAGATGCTTTCAGCAATTATCCCATCCGCACGCAGCTACCCAGCTTTGCTTCTGGCGAAACAACTGGTTTACTGGAGGTGCGTCCATCCCGATCCTCTCGTACAAGGGACAGAACTCCTCAAGTTTCCTACGCCCACAGTGGATAGGGACCGAACTGTCTCACGACGTTCTGAACCCAGCTCACGTACCGCTTTAACTGGCGAACAGCCAGACCCTTGGGACCTACTTCAGCCCCAGGATGCGACGAGCCGACATCGAGGTGCCGATCCTCCCTGTCGATATGGACTCTTGAGGGAGACTAGCCTGTTATCCCCGGGGTAGCTTTTATCCGATAAGCGACGGCCCTTCCATTCGGGACCGCCGGATCACTTAGTCCGACTTTCGTCTCTGCTCGACGTGTCAGTCTCGCAGTCAAGCACCCTTCTGCCTATACACTCAACAGCTGATTTCCGACCAGCCTGAGGGTACCTTTGAGCGCCTCCGTTACCTTTTTGGAGGCAACCGCCCCAGTCAAACTGCCTGCCTGACCTTGTCTTGAAGCCCGATTCAGGGTCTCCAGTTAGAATTCCAGCACTTCAAGTGTGGTATCCCACTGATGGCTCCGATAAATCTAGCGACTCATCATCACAGCCTCCCACATATTCTGTACAAAAAATACCAAAATTCAGGGCCAGGGTACAGTAAAGCTCCACGGGGTCTTTCCGTCCTACTGCGGGTACCAAGCATCTTCACTTGGATTGCAATTTCGCCGAGCCCTCTCTCGAGACAGCGCCCAAGTCGTTACGCCTTTCATGCAGGTCGGAATTTACCCGACAAGGAATTTCGCTACCTTAGGCATTATTGTTAGCTACATGTCGCCATGTAGATCGGACCCTATCTTCTTGTATTTTCCAACAAGTTCGGCGTAGGGCCTCTGAGGATTCTTTCTAAAACTTCCTGGAGAGAACGCTTACGTTCTTTTCCTTTTGAGTCTGGATTCATTGCATATGCCTTCTTGACAATGCTAGCCAGTCCTTCTCTTGTTAAATGTTCCTTCTTTTCGAAAGCGTCAATGATTTCTCTAAACCGCTCAAATACATGTCGTTTAGCTGAATAGATCATGTATTTTTCAAAAAACGGAATCACTTTTTCTTTAAGGCTTACTCGTGACGCAATGCTGTAAACCAAAACCGTTTCATTTCCAGGTTTAGGGGAGATCCGTCCTGTTCCAAACATCTCTTTTGCCATCTGTAGAAGAGAAATTCCACTTTCGTGTTGATAGAGGAAAAACTCCGGATCTACAAGATAACCAAATCGAGAACTTGGATGGTGTTTTATTGAAACACACAGACTTCCTTCTCCTTCAATAAACCCTGCCATGAACCATCGCATCGCTTCTGTTTTAGAAAGCCTTTCCTGCTGATTACCTGCACCCATTGCTTTTTCACCTCCTCGGTAGCATGGGATACTAACCAGGCGTTCCAGCATATAGCCGAATTTTAAAACGGCCGTTCTGGCAGCAGAACCACCGTTATAGTTACGGCCGCCGTTTACCGGGGCTTCGATTCGAACCTTTGTCTTGCGACTAAGCCCTCCTCTTAACCTTCCGGCACCGGGCAGGCGTCAGCCCCTATACGTCGTCTTACGACTTTGCAGAGACCTGTGTTTTTGTTAAACAGTCGCTTGGGCCATTTTACTGCGGCCTCTTCAGGCTAAAAATCGTGAAATCTTCACCTTAATGAGGCACCCCTTGTCCCGAAGTTACGGGGTTAATTTGCCGAGTTCCTTAAGAGAGGTTCTCTCGCCGCCTTAGTATATTCTACCCACCTACCTGTGTCGGTTTGCAGTACGGGCACAAAATCATCTCGCAAACGAGGTTTTTCTAGGCAGTTTGGGCTCAATTCCTTCGCCGCTTACGCGACTCGATCTTGGTCTCAGGTTTAAACGCCCGCCGGATTTGCCTGGACGGACAACCCTATACCTTGAATCCCGGATATCCAACACCGGGTAAACCTACCCTTCTGCGTCACCCCATGCTGATAACGATGATCTGTGGGGCCGGAATATGAACCGGCTGTGCATCGCCTACGCCTTTCGGCCTGAGCTTAGCTCCCGCCTAACCCTGGGAGGATAAACCTTCCCCAGGAAACCTTAGGCTTACGGCGGAGCAGATTCTCACTGCTCTTCAACGCTACTTATGCCTGCATTCGCACTTCTGTTTCGTCCACATGTCCTTACGGTCATGCTTCAGCCTATGACAGAACGCTCCCCTACCGATCTCTGCTTACGCAGAGATCCCGCAGCTTCGGTAAATGGCTTAGCCCCTATACATTTTCGGCGCCAAACTGCTCGACCAGTGAGCTGTTACGCACTCTTTAAAGGATGGCTGCTTCTAAGCCAACCTCCTGGCTGTCCAGGCGGCCTAACTTCCTTTTTCACTTAGCCATTATTTAGGGACCTTAGCTAACGATCTGGGTTGTATCCCTCTCGACTACGGACCTTATCGCTCGCAGTCTCACTACTGTGCTGGCCGGATGGCATTCAGAGTTTGAAAGGGTTCAGTAACCTGGTAGGGCCCCTAGCCCGATCAGTGCTTTACCTCCACCCGTCATCACACAGCGCTGAACCTAGATTCATTTCGGGGAGAACCAGCAATAACGAAGTTCGATTAGCTTTTCACTCCTATCCACAGCTCATCCGAGGTTTTTTCAACAACCACCAGTTCGAGCCTTCACGCGAGTTTAATCGCGCTTCACTCTGGCCATGGATAGATCACCTCGCTTCGGGTCTACCACCACAAACTAAATCGCCCTATTCAGACTCGGTTTCCCTACGGCTCCGAGGTTTTCCCTCTTAACCTTGCTTGTAATGGTAACTCGCAGGCTCATTACACAAAAGGCACGCAATTAGACATTCCTGTCAGTTGCCTGACAAGCATAGTCCTTTCACGGCTTGTAAGCATACGGTTTCAGATTCTATTTCACTCCCCTTCCGGGGTGCTTTTCACCTTTCCCTCACGGTACTAGTTCACTATCGGTCGCTAAAAAGTATTTAGCCTTGGAGGATGGGCCCCCCAGCTTCCCACGGGGTTTCACGTGCCCCGTGGTACTTGGGATCACTGTCAGAGGATTTTCATTCTTTCGCTTACAGGACTATCACCTTCTATGGTTGATCTTTCCAGATCCTTCAACTAAAAATCAGGATAGGGATTAACTATCCTCCTCCGAGACATCTCCACAGTGTCCCGCAACCCCTGAAAAACCGAAGTTCTTCAGGTTTAGGCTCTTCCCCGTTCGCTCGCCACTACTAAGGGAATCTCGGTTGATTTCTTTTCCTCGAGGTACTGAGATGTTTCACTTCCCTCGCTTACCTTTCTTCTGCTATGTATTCACAAAAGAATGATTCCGCTTTTCAGAATCGGGTTTCCCCATTCGGGTATCTCCGGATCACAGGTTGTTTAGCACCTCTCCGAAGCTTATCGCAACTTTCTACGCCCTTCATCGGCTTTTAGCGCCAAGGCATTCACCATATGCTCTTATTAGCTTGACAACTTTCGATCTCTCTCTTATAAAGAAAAGATTCTCGGCATCTCAGCTTTTGCTTGGCATTACCCTATTTAATTGTCAAAGACCAGACTTCTTACGATTCCTTCACTTTCTAGATCCAGGATTATCAGTTTAATATGCATCCCTTCAATCAATTCTTGTGATTCAAAAATTCTATTGTTTTACTCCACTGCTGGAGAAAAAATAGAAAGGAGGTGATCCAGCCGCACCTTCCGATACGGCTACCTTGTTACGACTTCGCCCCAGTCACCGACTTGACCCTAGGCGACTGCTTCCTTTCGGTTAGCTCGCCGACTTCAGGTCCTTCCGGCTCCCATGGCGTGACGGGCGGTGTGTACAAGGCCCGGGAACGTATTCACCGCAGCAGTGCTGATCTGCGGTTACTAGCGATTCCGACTTCACGCAGGCGAATTGCAGCCTGCGATCTGAACTGAGGAGGGTTTTAAGGGATTCGCTCCAGATTGCTCCTTGGCTTCCCGCTGTACCCCTCCATTGTAGCACGTGTGTTGCCCCGGACGTAAGGGCCATGCTGATTTGACGTCATCCCCACCTTCCTCCGTCTTATCAACGGCAGTTTTCTTAGAGTTCCCGGCATAACCCGATGGCAACTAAGAATGAGGGTTGCGCTCGTTGCAGGACTTAACCTAACACCTCACGGCACGAGCTGACGACAACCATGCAGCACCTGTCCAGAGACCGAGTTGCCCCGGCGTGTGCATCTCTGCGCACTTCCTCTGAATGTCAAACCCGGGTAAGGTTTTTCGCGTTGCGTCGAATTAAACCACATGCTCCACCGCTTGTGCGGGCCCCCGTCAATTCCTTTGAGTTTTAGCCTTGCGGCCGTACTTCCCAGGCGGGACACTTAATGGGTTACCTTCGGCACAGATGGAATTGATACCACCCACACCTAGTGTCCATCGTTTACAGCTAGGACTACCGGGGTATCTAATCCCGTTTGCTCCCCTAGCTTTCGCTTCTCAGTGTCAGATATCAGCCAGAAAGCCGCCTTCGCCACTGGTGTTCCTCCCGATATCTACGCATTTCACCGCTACACCGGGAATTCCACTTTCCTCTCTGATCCTCAATACTGACAGTTTCCTGAAGGGGCCTGCAGTTGAGCTGCAGGATTTACTTCAGGACACATCAATCCACCTACAAGCGCTTTACGCCCAGTAATTCCGGACAACGCTCGCCCCCTACGTTTTACCGCGGCTGCTGGCACGTAGTTAGCCGAGGCTTATTCTCAGGGTACCGTCATTATCTTCCCCTGAAAAAGAGGTTTACGACCCGAAAGCCTTCATCCCTCACGCGGCGTCGCTCCGTCAGGGTT
>JAJYZJ010000036.1 GCA_021800035.1 archaeon | reverse complement strand
GTACTCCCTTCCAAGCCTCAATATGCTTTTGAACCGATTCCTCTGTGTGCATCACGGAGAGCGACCACTGTTCATCCGGGCCAGTAGCACAGGGAATTATCCCGCGATTCAGCATTGCGAGGTAGTATCTCCACCAGAGCCCGACATCGCAGCGCAGAAAGTCTCTCCAGTTCCTGACGACTCCTCTTCCAAAGAATAGCGCTCCACTCGAGCCGAGCCAGCTGACATTCCCGGCAATCCCCGCGTCTACCAGAGTATCGCGATAAGTCTTGCCGATGTCGTCACTCAACCTGCTCATCCTCAGAAACTCATCTTGCTTTAATACACGGGTGAGCGTGGCTATCGCCGCTGCTACAGACAGGGGGTTCGAGTTGAAGGTGCCCGCGTTTGAAACCTTCCCGGGGAGAATGGATTCCATCACCTCTTTCTTTCCACCGAGCACTGAAAGAGGGAAGCCCCCAGCGATTGCCTTTCCGAGAACAGCAAGGTCCGGTCTCACGGCGTATTGCCCAGACGCTCCGTGATAGAACTTTCCACAAGTCTTGACCTCATCAAATACCAAGAGGCTGCCATGCTCGTCACAGAGTTTCCTCAGGCCGGCCAAGAACCCTTTCACTGGTTGAACAAAGCCCATATTCATCGCAATCGGCTCTAGAATAACAGCTGCAACCTCGCCTTCGTTTTTCTGCATTACGAGTTCGACCGATTCCAAATCGTTGAACTGTGCGACCAGTGTGTCCTGTAATGCCCCAGAAGTCACTCCCTTCGAGGCAGGTACGGCATTTGGCTGGCGGGCATCTCCTGCCGCGGTCTCGGAAGGTTTGACGCTTACGAGCAAACCGTCGTGGGAGCCGTGGTAACACCCTTCAAACTTCAGAATTTTGCTTCTTCCTGTATACGCTCGGGCTACGCGGATGGCATTCAGAGTCCCCTCTAGTCCAGTGGTCGAAAAGCGCACCATGTCTAGCTGGAATCTGCTCGAGATTATCGAAGACAGCTCGGAGGCGCTCGCGGGTTCAAAGCCGTAGATTGTGCCGCGCTGAATTGCTTCTGTCGCGGCGCTTATCACTTCAGGGTTGGCATGACCTGCGAGCATCGTTCCGAAGGCCATATTGAAATCGATATATTCATTCGAATCGACATCCCAGATTCTGTCTCCTTTAGCCCTGACACAAAAAATGGGATAAGGGTCAATCAGTCGATAATTGCTGTGCACACCAGATGGTACAAGAATACTGCTTTTCTTGAATAGATCCCGGGATTTCTGGGTTCTGCTCTCGAACTCCAGAGTCTCGGGGTAAGCGGCATTTCGCGCCATTGGCCGCTCAGTACCCACCGAAATATATTCCCTTTTCTTAGCCCATTTCCTTATCGGGGGGGGAAAGGCCAAATGCGGGGGAAAAGAGCCCTCCTTTTTTTAGCCACTGTTCTGGCGACGAACTCGCAGAACCAGCTCGGATTTCTGTGTGCGAACCTACCAGTACTTTCTTGCGGGCCCCCGAAGGCTCTTTTGCTTCAACCAAGGACCCTACAAGTAGAAAGTACTTTCTTGCGGGCCCCCGAAGAGCTTTTCAGCACTTGTGCCATATCCGCAGCGTGAGAGTTGCCGTAATTGGAGCGGCCGGACTGGTAGCTCGGGCGACTCTGCTCGACCTGTTAAGTTCTCACAACGACGTAATCGCGCTCGATTTGAAGCGCCCAAGTCTGGACGTGGAATATTTGAAGTGCGACCTGAACGACCCTCCCCAAGTAGCGTCGGCAGTAAGGGGTTGCGACTGGGTAATCAACTGCGCCCAGTATTACCTGAACATCAAAGCAATGGAAGCCTGTCTTATTGCAGGCACCAATTACACCGACCTCGGCGGACTTTTCTGGATGACCAATAACCAGCTGAGCCTCAACCAGAAGTTCGAGAGAGAGCGCCTGCTCGCCATCCTTGGAATGGGTGCAGAGCCTGGGATTTCGAACATTGCTGCTGCGCGGCTTTTCGAGAGTCGGGGTCTACCCGAATCCATCCGGATAAGGAACGGATGGAAAAATCTGAGCTCGGAAGGCAGGATTAACTGGAGCCTTGACACTCAGATGGATGAAATGACCATGCCAGCCCCCATCTGGGAGAACGGCGCGTACACGAGCGTAAACCCACTTTCGCTCAGTGAGGAAGTGAACTTCCGTGAACCTGTGGGAAGCGTGCGAACATATATCACCATTCACAGCGAGCTCGCAACTTTCCCGACATCTTTCGAAGGCGTGCAAAAGGTAGACTGGATGGAAGGGGGCAGCGGCTTCGAGGATGCAACGCTGCTCGCAAAGCTTGGTTTTGGAGATGAAAAGGAAATTTTTGGAGTATCTCCAAGAAAATATCTCGCGGAGCTTCTGAGAAGCAAAGGGCTAATCGGTTACGAAAAATCTGAGCCCAAAGAGTGGGAGTCCGTTAAGGTGGCTTTCGAGTTCGGTAGAGATGAGAGAAAATCCGCCGAGCTGGAAATAGTGACTCCTCCGGTGCCAGTGTGGGGAGTGGACGCCACCGAATTCGGAGCGGGGGTTCCTTCGAGCATCGCAGTCCAGCTAAATCCTAAGGGAGATGGCGTGTTACCGCCCGAAAAAGTGATTGATCCTGTTCGCTTCCTTTCGGAGCTCGAAAAGCGAGGTTTCCGAATCTTCACTTAGACCAGAACGAACCCGGTCCCAGTTAATCAGGGTCATTTTTTAACATGGCTAACTACACTAAGTCTTTATAGTGGGGAAACGCCTGACTCTTCCGCCGGTTAGAGAGTGGGACAGTGGGCTTTAAGGCGGCAGTTGTGGGTTGCGGGGCCCAGGGTAGGGTCATCTCATACTTCTTTGCACACAGGAAAGATTGCGACGAGGTAACTCTTTCTGACATAGACCCGAACGCGCTCAAGGAGCACGCAGCCAATCTGGAGAGCGACAAAGTGAGAGCAGTCAGGGCTGACGCCTCGGACCCCAATAGCATCGAGAAAGCCTGCAGGGGAAGCGATGTAGTAGTAAATGCCGTGATACCACGGTTTAATCTCCAGGTGATGTCTGCCGCCTTGAAAGCTGGCGCAAACTATGTCGACATGGCGTTTGGGCCACCATATGATAATTTGGAGAAAGAAATGAAACTCAGTGGGGAATACTCCTCCCGGGGCCTGATAGCGGTGACCGGAGCCGGGAAGACGCCAGGTCTGTCTAACCTGCTCGTCGCCAGAGCAACTGACCGGCTGGACAGAGTGAGCTCAGTAACGATCAGGGTATTTGGAGAGCTAGTGGCGAAAATACCAATTCTCACCTGGTCACCTCAGACTCTCGCGGAAGATTGCGCACTCCCTCCCACTGTGCTAGTTAGCGGTATCGTACGGAAGGAATCCCCGTTCTCCGGAGAGGAGGAATTCAGGTTTCCAGTCCCGGGAATAGGCACTAGAAGGGTGTGGCTACACGAACACGAAGAGGCCTATATGTTCCAGCGGACGCTACGCAAATTCGGGCTTCGCCATTTTGACCTGAAGATGGGCGGGATAGAGCAAATGAAGGCCCTCTACGATCTCGGACTGCTGTCTGACCGCACTCTATACATTCATGGTGCCAAGGTTGAAACTCTAAAGCTCACGGCCTCAATGCTCCCCAAGCCGCCTACGTGGAAAGAGCTGCTCTCAATGATTCGAGGAGGTACGGTCACAGATTCACATGGCTGCATGGTGGTTGACGTAAGGGGTGTAAAAAATGGCCGCGCCAAGGGCCTTCGCCTGTGGGTCACCGATCCAAAAATCCGGAAAGTCGTCGCATCTTGCCCGATGGCAACTGACGATTCGTATGTGGTGGCCATGACCGCCGCGACTTTTGCAGTGTTGGTAGCAAAACGCAAAATCCCTGAAAAAGGTATTGTGCTACCAGAAGAGCTCTCCAGCCAGTCACGTAATATGTGGCTGGAGTCTCTTGCAAAGCTTTCTCCTCCTGTTATTGCTCGCGAGAGTACGCTCAGGCCCGGTTTTCGTGTTTCCGCAAGAGGTTCAAAACCACGTGCGATTGTGGTGCGGGAATAAAAGAGAGAGATTGTAGAATGCCGCGCTCTCGGAATATGCTAATATACTTCGACTCTTACGTCAGAGCAATCGGTGCAAAAAGTGTCGGAGGCGCCAAACGAAGAAATCCCGTTCATCGCAGAAGTTATTCAGGGGGGAAGAATTACCATACCTGACGAGGTAAGGGAAATATTCGATATAAAGGAGGGTTATTTTGTTCTCTGTCACCTGCGCGTCGTCGCGCGGCGCCAGAAGAAGCCCAGAAATCGAAGTTCCAGCAAAAGCTAGACTGCTGCGTTAAGCTGGCCACAAAGTCATCGGGCATGGTTGCTCTGGGCTTTGTGAAGAAAAAATTTGTTTCTTAACCTTAAGATATAGCTTTAAATAATTTGCCAAAAGTCAGCGAAAGGACATAAGTGCACACAGACAAAGGCGTGAGCAGACTCGTTTTTGTGGCAGTTGCAATAGTGATTATCGTAGCAGGAACGGGAATATATTTCGTGACCCGACCTCCCAGCAGCCCGAGCGCAACCTCGCCCACCAGCCAATCCAGTCAGCCCTCTAGCTCTCAATCAGTTGGTACTAGCCCGCCTTCTTCAGTCGCTTCCAGTTCCACGAGCTCCGTTCCCAATTCGCTGGTAGTTGACGAAGGGCAGCAGCCTGACTCCCTGGACCCCGCGGTTACTTACGAGACCCCCGGCTGGGAAATCGTGGACCAGATTTACCAAGGTTTGGTAGCCCCGAACGGCGAAAGCGTGACAAGTTATGTCGGAGTTCTTGCCAAGAATTGGAGCGTTTCTTCTGACGGCATGACCTACACCTTCACATTAAGGCAGGGAGTTACTTTCAGCAATGGTAACCCCTTCAATGCGTATGTGATGTGGTTCTCGATTTACCGCACTATACTCATGAACCAGGCCCCCGAATTCATTCTCGGCCAGAACCTCGCCGCGTCAAACGGAGTGAACTTCACGGTGACCAATACCACCCTTGCCTCGATAAATTACTCCACTCCTTCCGCCTCAAACCTCTCTGTGATGGAGTATCCCGCTCAATCTGTGCAGGTCTTGGGCGAATACAAGATTGCGTTTCACCTTGGTTACGGATACAACGGCGCAACGCCTTTCAATTCGTTCCTCGCGACTCTGACAACCCCCATGGCGATGGCAGTCGACCCGATAGTGGTCATGGAGCACGGCGGTGTTGCTACTAACAACACCAATTCCTGGATGGAAACCCACGCGGTCGGAACGAGCTTCTATACGCTCGAAAACTGGATAAATGGTCAAAGCGTCACGCTCGTCAAGAATCCGAACTACTGGGCGAACTCTCTGCCGGCTTCAGAACTGAACTATGCAATCCAACCTGCCATAATCCAGACAATCACAATTTATTACAAGTCCGCAACCGCAAGGCTTGCGGATCTCAAGTCAGGCGCAGCCCAGATAGTGGAGCTGCCATCAAACGATTACAGCACGGCAAAAGGAATTGCCGGAGTCGACGCCTCCGTACTTCCGGTGCAGTTTGGTTCTTCGGAGGGCGCCTATTACATTTTCATGGACCCGCAGTCCTTCCCCGCATTCAATAACACGCTCGTAAGGGAAGCGGTGGCCTATGGTATTGACTATCAGGGCATAATATCCAGCGTATTCCAGAACCTCGCAGTAACCTGGGTTGGTCCCATTCCGCCCGGTTTCCCCTACTATAACCAGAGCACGGCAGGGCTTTCTCCATATTCCTACAACCCGGTGCGTGCGGCCCAGCTTCTGGCCCAGGCAGGATACAGGGCAACATACCCGAACGGCACGGTTCTCAATCCCGGGGGCCAGAAATTCCCCTCAGTGAGCTTCCTCTATACCACAGATTCGTCGACCGAGACAGAAGTGGCACAGGACGTTGCGACTGAGCTGAATCAGATAGGGTTCAACGTAGTCCCGAGCGGTCTCACTGTGCAGCAATACGACTATATAATATACAGCTCGGTTAGTCCAAACGACACTTACTCGTTCGGTTTGACATATTACAGCGAAGACTATACTGCGAGCATTGACTATGTCACCGCGCTCACTGAGAACGGCTACATTGGTTTCTCGGGCTACTACAATTCTACGGTGATAAACTGGACGGTTCTTGCGGGCTCGTCCCTGGACAACGCTACAGTAGCATCTGCTTTTGCGAACATTACCCGGGCGATGTATTATAGCTACACCGACATCTGGGCCTATGTGCCTCTCTTTATCTCTGCGCATGACAGCGACGTGACAGGCATGATTCCAAACGCAGCGGGTTCAGGGGCGGGATACTTCCTCTTCTACAACACTGTCCACTATACTTAGTACAAGGCCCAGGTCTTGTTCTCAGTCCGGGCCTTTTCCATTTTTCTTTTGAAAAGAGTTCTTGCCACGCTTCTCGTACTGGTAGGAGTCATGGTCATAATATTTCTGATATCCCATGTTCTGAGCCATGACCCCGCGCGCCTCTGGGCGGGACCCAGGGCAAAGCCTTCTACGGTTCAAGCTGTAGAAATAAGGTATCATCTGAACCAGCCGCTGGAAGAGCAGTTCATCTATTTTATTACCAGTTATCTCTCGGGTCACTTCGGAATTGACCCGGTGACGGGTAGAAGCATTGCCGCCGAAATCGGCTACTACCTGCCCAACACGCTCGAGCTAGTGTTTGCTGCGCTGGCAATGATCCTAGTATTTGGCGTCGGACTTGGCTACCTCGGAGCCATGAATTTCGGCAGGAGAATCGACACTGCGATACGGGTTTTCTATCTTACGTCCTGGGCCACCCCAACATTCTTGGGTGCTATACTCGCAATCCTCTTGTTTTCCACCTATCTGCATGTGTTTCCGTCCGGAGGTATGTACTCGCCCACCCTTATTCCCCCTCCTCGGATAACGGGCATTTTTGTGCTGGACTCGTTGCTCGGAGGCAAATTCGAGGACCTCTCGTCCGGACTGTATCACTTGGCGCTGCCCGCGTTCACACTGGCCTTTCTCAATTTTGGTCTCATAACGCGGATAGCACGAAGCTCTATGCTGGATGCGCGCTGGGCAACCCATGTCAAGGGCGCCCTGGCCAAGGGAGTCCCAGAAAATACCGTGCGCAGGCGACATGTGCTGCGGAACGCGCTGATTGACGTAGATACCGTGGGCGCGGTAATGTTTGGGTGGCTGATTTCAGGCACTGTTGTGGTGGAGCAGATATTTGCCTGGCCGGGAATTGGGCAATTCGCCTATTCCGCTGTTGCATCAGACAATTACCCCGCGCTGGTTCCCATCGTGATGGTTTTCACCCTTGGGGTAATAGTGGCCAACTTTGTCGCGGATGTCCTGTATTCTATTCTTGACCCTCGTATCGCTTTGGGTGGCGCGCGTTGAATACGAGGCTTAAGAGAATCCGGCAGTTGCTTTTCCTTAATTCGCTATCGAGCTTCGGGGCGATTTGCACCTTTGTATTCTTGTTGCTTGCATTCCTAGAGTTCGTCACGGGAAGCAGACTAACCCCATATAGTCCGGGAGCTCCGAATCTTGCAAATGCAAACTCGATACCCAGCCTGTCTCACCCCTTTGGCACAGACTTTCAGGGCAGGGACATACTCTCAAGGGTGCTCTCTGCGCTCCCTGTAGACATAGGACTGCCTATGCTGATAGTCAGTGCATCAGCAGTGATTGGAATAGTTGTAGGCACAGTGGCTGGTTACTTTGGGGGGCTGCTAGAAGAACTCATCATGAGACTTACGGATATGTTTCTCGCGTTTCCGGCGTTCATACTCGCTCTTGCGGTCGCGGCCACTCTGGGACCAAGTCTCGTAAACGCAGTGCTCTCGCTCACTTTCGTCTGGTGGCCGCCGTATGTTCGGCTTGTAAGGGGCAACGTGCTCTCGATCACTACGCAGGATTACTTCGCGGCGTCGAAAGCAATGAATTCATCATTTGGTTACATTCTTGCAAAGGGCATCGTTCCAAATGTTCTCCCAGCGGTGCTGGTATATGCCACCATGGATGTGGGCACCAGTCTCCTCAGCCTATCCACGCTGGGCTATCTGGGAATAGGCGTACCTCCTTCAAGCCCAGAGCTCGGAAGTATGGTTTCTTCCATCAGCTACAATCTGTATACCTATCCATGGGAAGCCCTCTTCCCTGCGCTCATAGTGCTGCTCATAGTGGCAGGATTCAGCTTCCTTGGCGAAGGAATAAGGGAAAGCCTTGACGTCAAGGTCAGGCCTCACATACTTATCAGGAACAAGGTCTTTTCGGAGAATTCCTGACCTAGTTCGATGTATTTTCCCTGTCGGCCATGGCTGAGAGTTGAGAGAGCCCGCATGAAAGCTTACCTGAGCTTGGTTCGGACTCGAAAAGGTGGCATGCGGCGTAGTGACCTGGGCCGACCGAATACATCGGGGGTTCTTCAGAACATCTTGAGAACCTGCTTGGACATACCTGCGAATACCGGCAACCTGTGGCTGACGGCTTGTGCTCTACAGGAGAACTGCTCGAGCTTGAGCCGGAATCGTTTATATGAGAAACCAATTCGACCGTGTAAGGATGCCTGGGTTCGTTGAACAGCTGCCTAGTATCTGCTATCTCAACAAGCTTTCCGTAGAAAAGCAGGCCGACACGGTCACTCATGTACTTGAGCACCCGTAGGTCGTGCGAGATAAACAAAATAGAGATTTCGAGTTTTCTTCTTATGTCCCTGAGGAGGTTCAGAACCTGAGCCTGAACTGAAACGTCGAGGGAGCTCGTGGGCTCGTCGAGCACGAGAAGTTTCTTCGGAACTATCAGAGCACGGGCGACTGAGACGCGCTGCTTTTCGCCGCCGCTGAGTTCGCGGGGGAAAGCGTCGAGCGCGCTCTCTCTCAAGCCAACGAGCTGGACAATCTCTTCCACCCGCTGCTTCCGTTCGACGGGCGGCATTCCAGATGCGATTGCTGCTTCGGCTATTATCTCCTTTACGCGAAGCCTGGGATTCAGCGAGCCCACGGGGTCCTGAAAAACAATCCCCACGTTTTTTCTCAGATATCTTATGTCCTCTCTGCTTCTGTAATCGATAGTTCTACCGAGCATTCTGACTTCACCAGCCGTTGGTGAATAAAGCCCGACAAGCGTGCGCGCAAGAGTAGACTTTCCAGAGCCGGTCTCGCCCGCGAGCCCCAAAACCTCCTGGCTGCCGATTTCGAAGTTCACATTGTCAAGTGCCCGAACTTCGTCAGAGGGCGCGAGTCCTCTCAGTATCCCCCTGTGTGTCCTAAAGACCACACTGAGGCCGGTGAGCTCAAGGATAGGTGCGGATTCCACTTTCCATCAGCCAGCACCTTGAGGTCCTGTCTTCAGGCAGCAAAAATAACTGAGGCTCCTCCATTCTGCAGCGCTCGCGGACGAGTGGGCATCGCTCCTGAAACTTGCAACCCCGGGGCAATTTCCTGACGTCAGCTGGTTCGCCAGACTGCACCGGAAGGTCTGGAGAGTCGCTGAAACCCTCGGGGACTGACGAAACCAAGACTCGCGTATACGGGTGCAAGGGCTCGCGCAATACCTGGGATGCACGGCCGCTCTCAAGAATTCTGCCAGCATACATCACGTATACTCTGTCGCAAATCCTGGAGGCTAGCACTAGGTCGTGGGTGACGATGAGCATCGCAAGTCCGTATTCTTCGCTCATGCGCTTGAGGAGAGACAGTATTCGATTTTGGACGTATGCGTCCAGTCCGGTGGTGGGCTCGTCCAGTATCAGTAACCGAGGGCGTTCCAGAACAGACATCGCTATTGCCACGCGTTTTCGCATTCCTCCCGAAAGCTCATGAGGATATTTGGTAAGTACCAGTTCGGGATTATCGATGCAGAGCTCGGCAAGCAGTCGCAAGCATTCGCTTTCGATCTCTTCTTTTTTGATGGGGCGGCCCGTGGACTCGGCCAGAACTTCCAGGGCTTCGCGCATCTGAAAACCAATCGTATACACGGGATTGAGCGCTTCAATAGACTCCTGAAGCACCATGCCCAGCTTGAAGCCGCGCACCTTCGAGAAAGCGGCCATGCTCCCTTTCAGCAAATCTGTACCCTGAAAGGAGATTGAGCCTCTCGTGTAAACCGCCGGAGGAGAATCGAGCAACCCCAACAAAGCGAGCGAAAGAGTGCTCTTCCCTGAACCGCTTTCGCCTACAACACCTACAATTTCGCCGTTCGAAACGCTGATTGAGACTCCTTCGAGAGGTCTGAGTCTTCCGTCGATAGAGTTGAAATCTATGGTTAGATCATGGACCTCAAGAATCACTTCGCTCGAGCCAGTCTGAGGCAGACTACCCGGCCAGTCCCACCCGCCAACTACATGGCCTGAGGCGGCCCCCTGCCGCGCCTGATCGCCTATATTCATTAGTCGAGCAGACCTACATCATGCAGGGCTTTAAGCACACTGCCTCAATCTAAAGCGGTCAGGATTGCAGAGAGTGACCACCGGGTCTTACAACATATTTACTCCATTTTTTGCAGAATTCTACCGTAAATAAGTGGATTTCGTATACTAGATACGTTTAAATACTAAATCATGTAATTAGGTACCGGCGCGGTAGCAATGATACATTCTGTCAGTGGGTCTGGACGATCGCCATATGATATGAGGTTGGGCCACGAATGGATAGAATCACTGTGCCTCGCCCTGGAGAACACGTAGGGGATATGTATGACGCTTCTGGCACACGACGAAGTTACACGCCTTACGCAGGAAAAGGGGATTCAGACCTCGAAGTCCAGGGAGCTTTACCAGGAAGCTACAAAGCTGCTTCCTTCCGGAGTGTCCTCACTGCAGCGGCTGTCGGGGTTTGCTGATCACCCCATTTACATGAAGAAAGGTTGGGGCTCGCGTATTGTCGACGTTGATGGGAACCAGTATATCGACCTATTGATGGGTTTTGGTACGCTCATAAACGGCCATTCTCACCCCAGAATCGTTCAGGCAATTTCGGCACAGGCTCAGGAGCTTAGTGTCTGTGGCGCACCCGCGGAGCTCGAGGTCGAGGTTGCAAGGAAAGTGACAAGCATCGCCCCGGCCGCCCAAATGGTTGCGTTCTGCAACTCAGGCACCGAAGCCACAATGAACGCTCTGAGAATCGCAAGGGCAGTTACCGGAAAGAGCAAGATCCTGAAATTTGAGGGAGCCTATCATGGCCAGCACGACTACGTGCTCTTCAGCGTAGAGCCAATCCAGCCAGGTCTCGAGATTTCTCCGTTCAAGAGTCCTTACCAGCCTGGCATTCCCGATGAGGTAGAGAGGACAGTAGTGGTCGCGCCTTGGAACGACACTACAATACTTGAGAAAATCATGAGGCGCAACCGCGACAGTATTGCAGCTATCATAACTGAACCTATAATGGCAAACTCCGGGGTAATCATGCCGGAGCCGGGTTTCCTGCAGGGCCTCCGTGAGCTGGCCGACAAGCATGAGGCGCTGCTGATATTTGACGAGGTTCTGACCGGATTTAGGATTGCCCTAGGGGGCGCTTCCCAGTACTTCGGGGTGACTCCGGATATGGTTACCTTTGGCAAGGCGCTCGGAGGTGGCGTGCCCATAGCCGCAGTAGCAGGTAAGCGAGAGATTATGGAGATGATTGCCCCCGGTAAGATAGGCTTTGGAGGCACCTACAACGCGAATCCGCTTTCGCTCGCCGGAGCTAAGGCAAACCTGCAGCTCCTTGAGGAGGACGGCGGCGCGGCGCTATCGAGGATTCGAGCAACCGGCGAGCTCATAATGAAGGGTCTGGAGGAGCTTGCCGATGATGCGGGTCTGGATGTGCTCGTCCAAGGAGTCGGTTCGCTTTTCCAGATATTCTTTACGAACCAGGAAAAGATAAGAAACTACCGGGAGGCTGCACGGTCCGACCCGCATAGCTTTCAGGTATTTCAGCAGAGCCTTCTCCAGAATGGCGTTTACCTACACCCCGACCATATGGAAAGGTGGACAATCTCTTCGGCGCACTCTCCTGAGGACGCAGAACTGGTGCTTGGAGCTGCTGCCGACGGTTTCCGGAAGGTTGCCTCATTACAGGCTTGAATGTTGCCTGAGATCAGCCCTGAATGCGTTCACTGTCATAGCGAGCGCACACTGCCAGCGGCGAACTGGTGCAACTGAATTGGGCGCAACAGAGTGCGTTCTTCGGCCGAACCCGACAAAATCAGCTCGAGCAAGAGAACAGCCTAGAACTCAGTCCGGCCACCTTCTTACGAGGGATTAGAGCAATCCCATCCACAGGCTGACATTATTTCCCTCGCCTCACAGGTCCAAAAGCTGGCTATTTCCGGAGTGTAAGACCCAGGAGAGCCCGTCCCGAGAATAGCCCTCGCTCCATTCTCTCCCTAGTGGCAACCCCTAATTATGGGTCAGTTGCGCATTCAGCTTCGAGGACTCTAAAGTGCTGTATCCAACTGAAGAACTGGCATTAGTTACCTCTCTTATCGGTCTCGGGTACGCCATCTATCTTGTGCGGAGCGTACTCTCGGCGGACCCTGGCGACGACAAAATGCGACAGCTTGCAAACTTCGTTCGGGAGGGGGCAAACGCATTCCTTCGTCGTGAATATCTCACTATCGCCCCGCTGGCAGTGATTATTGCTGTCATAATAGCGCTGTTCGTACGACCACTCGGAACTGTGGCCCTTGGCTTCGCGATAGGAGGGGGATTTTCGGCGCTCGCCGGCTATGTCAGTATGCAGACCACAGTAAGGTCGAGTTCGAGGACCGCTCAGGCGGCAAAGAAAGGACTGGCATCTGCGCTCAGCGTGGCCTTCAAAGGGGGAGCTGTTCTTGGGATGACAGTAGCCGGCCTAGCAATCCTCGGGATGACGCTCTTCTATTCGGCTTTTCCGAGCGCAGCGGCCATAGTCGGTTTCGGCTTTGGTGCAAGCCTTATCGCGATGTTCATACGCGTTGGGGGAGGAATCTACACCAAAGCAGCTGATTTGGGGGCGGATATAGCTGGCAAAATAGAGGAAGGCATCCCCGAGGATGACGCGAGGAATCCTGGTGTAATCGCTGATAACGTGGGTGACAACGTAGGAGACTGTGCTGGGATGGGGGCGGACGTATACGAGTCCAAAATAGTCACAACGCTTGCGGCTATGCTTCTTGGAACTATAGTGTTTGCAAACTCTCCTGAACTTGTAGCATACCCCCTCGCAATTGCTGGGGTAGGACTGATTGCTTCAATCATAGGAGGGCTCTGGGTGGGAGTTGCGAAAGGCGATAATCCCATGTCCACATTGAACATGGCGCTTTACATTGCGGCTGGCATCGGAATCGTGCTTGATGTCATTGTTACGTTCAGCGTGTTCTCGGCGGACCGCGGGCTGGCAATTGTTTTGGCGCTCTCCTCTCTACTTGGCGTGCTCGTGGTGGTGGGTATTGAGAGGGTTACCGATTACTTCACATCATATGAATTCTCGCCCGTACAGAAGATAGCCGAAGCTTCCCAGACTGGTTCGGCGACTAACTTTCTCTCGGGTTACGCGACCGGCCTGACGAGCACCGCGCCTATCGCTCTAATCCTGATAATTGCGATTATCGCATCATATGCAATGGGCGACTACGTAGGAGGAGCGGCGAACGGGTTCAATTACGGGGTGTACGCGACCTCAATTACGACCATGGCCATGCTTTCCCTTACGGGCGTAATACTCTCAATAGACGCATTTGGACCGATAACAGATAACGCGAACGGTATTGTCGAGATGGCCGGGGTCACTGGGGTGCGGGAGGTGACGGACAAGCTGGACGCGGTTGGAAATACAACCAAGGCCACAACAAAAGGCTTTGCCATTGGCTCTGCCGCGCTGGCTTCGCTTTCACTCTTCATAGCATTCGAATCGGAAGTAACATCTCAGTATGTAAGCCGTGGTCACACTCCTCCAACATATCTGCTCACAAACCCACTCGTTCTTGTGGGACTGCTTATCGGGGGGCTACTTCCGTTCTTCTTCTCAAGCTTCTTGATCGGAGCTGTTGGAAGAGCAGGATTCAAAATGGTAAACGAAATCAGGCGCCAGTTCAGGGAGATTCCGGGACTGCGCGAGGGAAAGGCTGCGGCTGATTACCAAAAATGCGTTGACATAAGCACTAGCGCAGCACTAAGGGAACTCATCGCGCCCGGGGCACTTGCGATATTGACGCCGATTTTCGTCGGCGTGATTCTTGGACCTCTTGCGCTTGGCGGGGTTCTCATAGGCAGCGTGGTCTCAGGACTCTTCCTTGCGCTTCTCATGGCTAACGCGGGGGCGGCGTGGGACAACGCAAAGAAGTACATCGAAGCCGGCCACTTCGGCGGAAAAGGAACGCCGACTCATGCTGCAGCAGTGTCCGGTGACACAGTTGGCGACCCCTTCAAGGACACCGCCGGCCCAAGCATAAACTCGCTAATCAAAGTATTAAACACAATTTCAATCGTGTTCGTAGTGCTTTTCGTAGTGCTGCATCTATGATCTACACAAGAAAACAACGAGGATTCAGCGGATCTAGACGTCCACAAAGACCCGGCCGGATCTGACCTCTACTTTATACACCCTGAGCGGTTCCTCCGCGGGGGGAGTTATGACTGCCCCGGTCTTAAGATCAAATTGTGAAAGGTGCAGAGGACAGGTAATCTGAGTGTCGGTCACAAATCCGTTCCAGAGCTCTGCATATTCGTGGGTGCAAATCCCGTCCAAGGCGTATACGCTATCGTCAAGCCTGACAAGTATCAAATCCCTATCACCTACTTTTGCGTGGCGCGGAGAGCCTGACTCGAGTTCATCAATCCCGCACACGTCCCTCAGCACCAGTCACACCAAGAAAGTATTCCTGAGCGAGCCCAAATTAGGTCTTGCCATCCTCAAATCCCGCCCGAACTCCTGCTAAGGAGAAGAGAAGGCCCAGATGTTGCCGGCAAATGATTCCGACGCACTCCGTGCAACTGAGCCAAGTGACCGCGGAGATGCAAATCCCGAGCCCCATCCAAGAGGTTCCATCGGATCAAGAGCGGCGAGAGGCGCGGGCAACCTGTTTGTCGGTAACGCGGTCTCGCTTCTAATCTCCGGGATCGGCACAATAGCAATCGCGAGGCTCCTCGGAGCAACCAATTTTGGACTCTACGCGATTGTGCTCATACCATCTGCGACTGCCTACGTATTCACTCAGCTGGGGCTGGGCGTCGCGGTCTCCCGCTACGTAGCATTCTATTCTAGTCAGGAAAAACTACAGGAAGCGAGGGAATTCGTCGGTGTGGGCCTTACGTTTTTCCTGCTGACACACATCGCAATAGCCGCTGCATCATTCGCGCTAGCGCCATACATTGTGGGCTCTGCACTGCATTACCCTCAGCTAGCAAGCCTTGCCGAAATCGCTAGTGTGAACATCGTCTTTCAGGCGCTCACAAATTTTGCAGTAGGTACGCTCTCTGGGTTCTTTAGAACTGGTCTTGCTTCAGCTGTGATTGTCCTTCAAGCCTGTGTAAAGACGGGCTTCTCAATAGGTTTGATACTTGCCGGACTTGGAACTACGGGGGCGGTTTACGGGCTCATCGTAGGTTATGCGGCGTCGGGAGTTTTCGGGCTTGGCCTGCTCTTTATGGGGAGAGTTAGCAGGCCCTCAGATTTCCGGCCGAAACTTAGGACCATTCTTGCGTTCAGCCTGCCTAACTACGCAGCGAACCTCCTAAACGGGCTGACCAGACAGGGGCAGCTGATAATACTCGCTGCGTTGATTCCCATTGGGCTTGCTACCAGCTCGGCTCTCGGAGCCTATAGCGCCTCGCTAAACCTGATTGCATTCATGACGATACTTTCATTTCCACTGTCTACGATAATGCTACCCACGTTTTCTGTCATTTCGGCAAACAAGTCTCCCGAAGGTATCTCCCATTCGTATTTGAGGGCGCTAAAGGTGAGCAACATCCTGATCACGCCCGCGGGCTTCTTCCTGATCGCCCTATCCAGGCCCGTGTTCGACGTATTTTACGGTCATAGCTATTACTCGTACTTTACGATTTTAACAGTTCTTGCGCTGGGTTACCTAGTCGTGGGAATGGGGAGCCAGGTGCAGGGTTCATTCTTTTCCGGTCTGAACAACAATATCGTAAACACAAAGATGGCCGTAGTATCAAGCTTAACCGTGGTCGCGCTCTCAGTCGGCCTTGGCTTTGAATACGGAGTGTGGGGGGTAGCTGCAGCGACTACAGCCGGAATCATTACGCAGACCATATACGCGCACTATTCAGTGGTCAAGCGTCATTACCGCGCGGCCTTGCCAGCTCGGCCGCTTCTTAGTGTTTACCTCGCATCCATCTCAGCATGCGCAGTTGCATATCTCGTAGGATTGAATTTCAAAGTTGTCGGCCTCGCTGGAGCTGGCATTCTCACGCTCCTGATTCTGCTCTATGTTTTCGCATACGTAACTGCGGCCGGGCTTCTTGGAAGTGTGAGCGACACAGATGCCAACCTTATACTTGAGTCGACCAGCGGTTTACCGGTAATAAACAAAGTGGTGACAGCGCTCGTGATTTACTACAAAAATTTGACGCGCTGGCGACTCGCACACCTGCAGAAAAGCGGATCGCCTCAAGGTGCCGGCTAGCGTTTATGTATTGCCTGATTGATTCCCTTCAAATCACAGCTTTATAGAGTGTGGAGCTGAAGCGTGAACTAGTAATGAAATGGACCAAGGGCATGCTGATTGCGCTTGCCGTGACAGGGATCGCCCTTTCTGCGTACCTTACGCTCCAATCCCTAGACCCCCACATCCCTCTCAATTGCCCCTCGACCGGCATAATCAACTGCGCCAAGGTAACATCAAGCCCCTACAGCAGACTGCTAGGGGTTCCGGTGGCTGGGCTGGGACTTTTATGGTTCCTAGCAGTGCTCGCTCTGGGCTTGGGAGGAGGCTCCCTGAAGGAATATCTTCTTCCGCTGTGGGTCATGGGCGCAGTCTTCGTAGGCTACCTTATCTTCTCCGAAATATTTCTTATCCATGCAATCTGCGTATACTGCACCGCGACCCACATCTGCGCGCTCGTGTTGGTTTTACCGGTGGCCAAGCTTTCGGCAGAACCTGAATGACCGCCTGGGAGTCCTGCCTCCAGACTCTGAATGGCCGACGTTGAACATACGCTTGCGGGTTTGTTGTTGTCGAGTTTGCACAGAACTGAAGTGATCTGGTTTGCCCCTGCCTGAATCATGACCCCCAGTGTGGTGTTATCCTGAATCTGGGCTACTATCTGGGTCCAGTTGTAAGCGTCATAGCGGTATGGCGTAATGAAAAACGTAGGGAGCAGATACTCGTCAGCGAATATGACAAAGGGGTATCCAGGTTGGCTCCCAATACTGCTCGCGAAGCCATCCCAAACGTTGGTATAGTTCGAAGGCACAGTTTGGAGCAGTTGGTAGTCTCTGTTCTTGTTCTCGAAAGTCTGCAGCGCCACATACGGGCTCGTATAAGTTGCGTTCACAAAAGTAAAAGTTGGGGTATTCATCGCAATATCCGACGAACTAGAAAGCATGTATTCCAGCCCGGTGAAACTCCCAAACTTCATGAGAGAAAGTATCAGCGACCATCTCAATGAGGCACAATAGGGACAGTACTCCGCGCCTATGAACACAACCAGTGGCTTTCCACCGACAAACCAAGGGGTATGGTTATAGAAGACGATATCCTTTGCATAGCTTGAGTTCGTGTATGAAGTTGGGGTGCCGGCTATTTGTTGAAGAGAAGAGTAAAGCGACGACGAAATCGGAGTGTCGATGTAGGCTGCCAAGCTTTTTGCCGGCGGAAAGAGGCTCGACCAGACGCTTGCGAGTATTATCACGACTACTACTACTCCCGCGAGCACGGACAAATAGAGCGCCCTCTTGTTTCGGGTCTTTCTGGCCTGCTTCTGCTCCTTCTTCCTTAGCTTCTTACCGGGCACGTGTCAGATCTCGAGCGCGTGTGGTAAAAGCCTTTCACTCGGTTTCCGCTTCTGACAGAGCTGCTGGGCTTTGCTTTCCTATCCGAACTGACCACAACAGCGGGCCCAGACTGAACTCAGCTCAGTTGACCCACGAAGGGGGACACCTCTTGGTCAAGCACCAAACCCTGCGACGAGCGAAAAGCGCGATTTTCTTCCTTCTATTAGTCGGGTACGTATAGCTGTCGAACACCTTGCGCCGGAATTCAGCCAGCCCCCAATGCTCATCAAGGCGCTTGCGAAGTCGTGCACCCTAGTGCGGGCCCTAGCAGGTATGGGAGGACCCCCAGCGGCTCTGGAACTCATACTTCACCCCCGAAAAGAGGTCCAAGAGTCCTATCGAATACAACCCTCCATCTCGGGGTTTTTGCGCGAGAGTGATTCAGCGTAGTGACTAGCTATGCCCAATTGAAAACCCGGGTCTGTGGCCTGTTTAGCGCCTTGTACTTCCCGAGATCGAAGGGCGTCTTTGGCGGGTGCAGGTGAGTTCCAAATGTTTCCGCCCGCACTTCCTTCGAGAATATCAGACTGAAGTCTGGATTCTCTGCAGAGGCAGAGAGGGCAAACCTCTTGAAGTTTACAAGGCTCGCGTAGCCCCCGACACGTGGCTCGCCAATCGCGTCAGTTGACGAAACAAGGAAGGGTACTTTGACCAATTCGTCATAGAGCACGGTGCCGTGTCCGAGGTAGCCGTGTTCCAAGAACGCCTGGCCATGATCTGACGTGAGCACTATCAAAGTATTTCTGCGGTAATGACTCTTGAACCAATCGGCAATCTCAAACGCATTCCTAGCACTTCGTTTGACCGCAAGGGTGTAACTCTGCTTCCACCGTTTGAGCAAATTTTCTCCCGGAAAGGACGCCGGAAGGGTCTTGAAGTTGTACTCACAGGCATAATGATCTCTGTAAAAATAAGGCTCGTGTGCTTCCATAAGATTCACGAGAACGAAAAACGGTTCTGTGAAACTGGTGCTCAGTATGGCTTTCTTTATTTTCTTCCCTCCTTTCTCAAGCATGAGACCAGACCCGAGCCTCAACTTGGTCAGTCTGAAATCGTGAGATACCGTCAGTTTCGTGCCCTCCCAAAGGACCCTGAGTAAAGTTGGAAGCCCCTCAACCCCCGCAACCCGAACCAGACTGCGGAGGGTTGCACTTACCGAGTCTCCTTTCACGGAATCTTCTCCGAACTTCTTTTCGGCGAGTTCCCGAGCCTTTCTGCCAAGATGAATCCCTCCCCGAAGATTCAGGTCTTCGTAATAATCGGTCATATCCCTGAAATACTTGAATTCGTCAAAGCCAAAAATTGGCGTAATAAGAGGGTTTGCGGTAAAAAGCCAAGTTGAATAGCCCAATTTATTGAGCTCGGAAACCATCGTGGAGACTCGCAGTTTTAGCCCGGAAATATCCGGGTCCTTTACGCGCTCGGTTTCATGCGCCCCGTGCGTGCTTGGGTATGAGCCAGTGAGCAGAGAAGCGTGAGAAGGCAGAGTCCAAGACGAGGGAGCAATACAGACACCCGCATCAAGATAATCTCTACCATACTCCCTTAATTCAGGGTCATCAGCCAGTGCGGCCCTGAAGTAATCCAGCCTCACCGTGTCCATTATGATTACGACAATATTGTACTTAGACAACACTCTCACGGGGCAACTGCAGCTATGCAAACAATCTGCAGCGTTAAATGACGCAAACCTGTTGTAATAAGCATTATGCGAGTAGGCACTCAACGAAGGAACTAAAAAATACGCTTGTCTGCAACGTGCCAAGAGCTGTGAGTCCAAGTGTCACTCTCTCGCTCTCTCGCCCTCCCTTCTGCACGGAGAGTTTTTGGGCGATATTTCTCACACTGCAATCTCTGATGCGGAGCGGATCAAATGCGGACTGTAGCCACGGAAGAGGATTGAAATCAATTTTTATTGAGCCAACAGGCGGTTAGCGGGTCCTAAAAATATTAGTACAGCCAGAAAGATTTATGGAAGCCAGGTCCGTGGACCGGGCGTGACGAATAAGATTTTAATTAGCTCTGACAACGTGTTTGACGGAGACAATTTTCTCGGAAGGCGCGAAATCCTAGTAAAAGACGGAAAGATTCTTGAGGTGGGCAACGGAATTTCGTGCGACAACCGCATCGAACTCGGTGACGAATTTGTATCTCCTGGTTTTGTCGATGCGCATATACATATTAGCGGCGTGAAACTCAGCTCAATCCCCGAAAGTTTTTTCTATGAAACCGCCCCGGCGCGTATGTTATCCACCATTCCAATTCTAAAAAAAATCCTTTTTTCGGGATTCACCACCGTCAGGGAGTGCGGAGACTGCCATGGCGTTTACTTGCGGGACGCAGTTAACGCCGGTTACATCGAGGGCCCGGGGATAATTGCGGCCGGAAGCCCGCTCACCCAGACATTCGGACACGGTGAGCTTTCACATGTGCTGCCAGCTGAAACGCAAAGCGGACTCTTTGGCATGGTCTGTGATGGCGTAGACGATTGCATTAAAGCCTCAAGAACGGTGCTCAGGCAGGGATCAGACTTCATCAAAATTTTCACCACGGGTGGGGCGCTTTCACAGAACGACAGTCCATATCATGAGCAATTCACGCTGGAGGAAATCAGAGCGATTGTAAGGGAAGCCAAGAAGGCGGGTACTTACGTTGCAGCGCATGCGGAAGGGGATATCGGAATAAGAAATGCAATCGAGGGCGGGGTTTCATTTATAGAGCACGGCTTTCTGGCGAACGAAGAAACCATACTGCTTATCGCTGAAAGGAACATACCGCTCACGCCTACACTTTCTGTACTTGAGCAGATTAATGAGTTGGGTGAAAAGGGGGCACTTCCCAAGCGGACTCTCGAAAAGCTGCAACCCCTCAGACAGCACGCAAGGACTGTGGTTCCCAAGGCACAGAAAGCCGGCATTAAAATCCTTGCGGGCACGGACTTAATTGGCTCAACGGGATTGGACATTGACTACGGTAATAACTGGATGGAAATGGTGTTGCTCAACAAACTCGGTGGGTTATCCGAACTTGAGGCTTTGCGCGCTGCGACTGGAAACTGCTCCGTGCTGGGAAAGAAGGTGGGTAGGCTTGCGCCGGGCTACGATGCCGACATAGTCAGCATAAATGGAAATCCTCTCGAAGAGATAGCCGACGTGTCAAAGGTTGCTATGGTGATGAAAGGTGGAAGTATCGTCAAGAAATGACTGCATCCTGTAGTTATGCGGTGAGTGTTCTACCGAGTGCACCCAAAAGTACCGGAGTAACCGTGGCAAGCGCCCCAACAAGCGCGGACTTGACTCGGGGCTTATCTCGATTTGTAATCGAGGGTCGAGGGTCGCAAGTCGCCCTATTTACACTTATCATCTATGCGTAAGCCAGACCTTTGAAGCTCCTTTTG
>JAJYZJ010000098.1 GCA_021800035.1 archaeon | reverse complement strand
TAAAATAATTCCGGCGGCGACTTACTCTTCCGGGGGCTTGCGCCCCAGGTACCATCAGCGCGGGAGGGCTTAACTTCCGTGTTCGGGATGGGAACGGGTGTGACCCCTCCGCTATAGCCACCGGAAAGGGCAAAATGTTCATGGAAAACCTCACCAGCAGGAAGAGAAGGAAGCGCTTCAGGTCAAGCCCTCGACCTATTAGTACCGCTCGGCTTAAAGCATCACTGCCATTACACGTGCGGCCTATCTACCAGGTGGTCTACCTGGGGTCTTACCCGGTTTTGCACCGGTGGGAAACCTAATCTCGAGGCAGGTTTCGCGCTTAGATGCTTTCAGCGCTTATCCTATCCGGACGCGGCTACCCGGCGCTGCCGCTGGCGCGACAACCGGTACACCGGAGGTCCGTCCATCCCGGTCCTCTCGTACTAGGGACAGCTCCTCTCAAGTTTCCAACGCCTGCGACGGATAGGGACCGAACTGTCTCACGACGTTCTGAACCCAGCTCACGTACCGCTTTAATGGGCGAACAGCCCAACCCTTGGGACCTACTACAGCCCCAGGATGCGATGAGCCGACATCGAGGTGCCAAACCTCCCCGTCGATGTGGACTCTTGGGGGAGATAAGCCTGTTATCCCCGGGGTAGCTTTTATCCGTTGAGCGACGGCTCTTCCATTCGAAACCGCCGGATCACTAAGCCCGACTTTCGTCCCAGCTCGACCTGTGTGTCTCGCTGTCAAGCTCCCTTATGCCTTTGCACTCGTAGCGCGATTTCCATCCGCGCCGAGGGAACCTTTGGGCGCCTCCGTTACTCTTTGGGAGGCGACCGCCCCAGTCAAACTGCCCGCCTGATACTGTCCCCGAACCAGATCCATGGCCCAAGGTTAGAACTTCAATACAAAAAGGGTGGTATCCCAAGGGTGGCTCCACCGTGACTGGCGTCCCGGCTTCCCCGCCTCCCACCTATCCTGTACATCCCGTACCAAAGTCCAATGTCAGGTTGCAGTAAAGCTCCACGGGGTCTTTCTGTCCTGTCGCAGGTAACCAGCATCTTCACTGGTATTACAATTTCGCCGAGCCCCTCGTTGAGACAGTGCCCAAATCGTTACGCCTTTCGTGCGGGTCGGAACTTACCCGACAAGGAATTTCGCTACCTTAGGACCGTTATAGTTACGGCCGCCGTTTACTGGGGCTTCGGTTCAGACCTTCGGTTGCCCTGAGCCCTCCCCTTAACCTTCCAGCACCGGGCAGGCGTCAGCCCCTATACATCATCTTTCGATTTGGCAGGGACCTGTGTTTTTGGTAAACAGTCGCTTGGGCCTCTTCTCTGCGACTCCCTCACGCTCCGCAATGCAACATGCTTCACGCTAACGGAGTACCCCTTCTCCCGAAGTTACGGGGTCATTTTGCCGAGTTCCTTAACGAGGGTTCTCTCGCGCGCCTTAGGATACTCACCCCGCCTACCTGTGTCGGTTTGCGGTACGGGCACCGTCGACCTTGTTAGAGGTTTTTCCAGGCAGTGGACCCGGGTTGCTTCGGTACTTGATTTCCCTCCCCGTCGCCGCTCGGGCTTTTATTGACACCGGATTTGCCTGGTGCCAACCCTACCAGCTTGGACGCGCTTTTCCAACCGCGCGCTCAACCTTATCCCCTGCGTCACCCCATCCTTTATAACGGTCTCCGGTGGTACCGGAATCTCTACCGGTTTCCCATCGCCTACGCCTGACCGGCCTCGGCTTAGGACCCGACTCACCCTGGGCGGACGAACCTTCCCCAGGAAACCTTAGGCTTACGGCGGGCAGGATTCTCACCTGCCTTTTCGCTTACTCATGCCGGCATTCTCACTTCCCGCCCGTCCACGTCTCCTCACGGTAACGCTTCAACCTGACGGGAACGCTCCCCTACCATCCAGGGCCCCGCCCCGGACTGAAGTCCGGGGCAGGGCACCCCCTGAATCCGCAGCTTCGGTTACAGGCTTCAGCCCCGTTCATTTTCGGCGCAGGGCCACTCGACCAGTGAGCTATTACGCACTCTTTCAATGATGGCTGCTTCTAAGCCAACATCCTGGTTGTCCGGGCAACCCCACATCCTTACCCACTTAGCCTGTATTGGGGACCTTAGCTGGCGGTCCGGGCTGTTTCCCTCTTGACGACGAAGCTTAGCCCCCGCCGTCTGACTCCCGGGCTAAATATACGGGCATTCGGAGTTTGATTGGGTTCGGTAACCTAATTAGGCCCCTAGCCCATTCAGTGCTCTACCTCCCGTATTCATCACCCAAGGCTAGCCCTAAAGCTATTTCGGGGAGAACCAGCTATCTCCGGGTTCGATTGGCATTTCACCCCTACCCACACCTCATCCGCCGCCTTTTCAACGACGGTCGGTTCGAGCCTCCACTTGATTTTACTCAAGCTTCACTCTGGACATGGGTAGCTCACCCGGTTTCGGGTCCACTCCGACGGACTAATGCGCCCTGTTAAGACTCGCTTTCGCTGCGGCTCCGCGCCTTCACGCGCTTAACCTCGCCCGCCGGACGTGACTCGCCGGCCCGTTCTACAAAAAGTACGCTGCCACGCCGGATCCCCGTAGGAATCCACAAGCGCTGCAACTGTTTGTATGTGCGTGGTTTCAGATTCTGTTTCACTCCCCTCCCGGGGTGCTTTTCACCTTTCCCTCACGGTACTTGTTCACTATCGGTCGACAGGAGTACTTAGCCTTGGGAGATGGTCCTCCCTGATTCCCACGGGATTCCTCGTGCCCCGCGGTACTTGGGATCCTCCCCGCATGACCAGCCGCTTTCGCGTACGGGACTGTTACCCCCTGCGGTGGCGCTTTCCAACGCGCTTCCGCTAACGCCCGGTCATGACTTTGGAAGTCCCGCAACCCCGGCCCCGGTTGCCCGGGCCCGGTTTAGGCTCGCCCCTCTTCGCTCGCCGCTACTGGGGGGGTCGATGTTTCTTTCCTTTCCTCCGGGTACTAAGATGTTTCAGTTCCCCGGGTGCCCCCTCCGTACCTATTTATTCAGTACGGAGTGACGGGGGTTCTCCCCCGCCGGGTTGCCCCATTCGGGTACCCACGGTTCAATGCCTGCTTGCGGCTCCCCGTGGCTTATCGCAGCTTGCCGCGCCCTTCGTCGGCCCCTGTCGCCAAGGCATCCACCACGCACACTTGTTCACTTGACCTAAGTCGCGCTCTTGACTCTTCTCTTTTCCTGCTATGTGAAGTTTTCAAAGAACATTTCCCTTTGGCCCCTCCACGCCTGACGGCGCGTCGGGACTCCCTTGAGAAAACCAATCCCCCGCGATTCCCAACCCGGGGTACCCGCCCAAAGGGTGGGTCGTGGGTCAGGGGAACGGTCCCTCAAAACCAAACAGTGGAATTTGCCAAAGGATAACCGACCTGGAGTACTGATACTCCTTAGAAAGGAGGTGATCCAGCCGCACCTTCCGATACGGCTACCTTGTTACGACTTCACCCCAATCACCAGCCCCACCTTCGACGGCTGCTTCCCCTCGCGGGGTTGGCCCACCGGCTTCGGGTGTTGCCGACTTTCGTGGTGTGACGGGCGGTGTGTACAAGGCCCGGGAACGTATTCACCGCAGTATGCTGACCTGCGATTACTAGCGATTCCGACTTCATGCAGGCGGGTTGCAGCCTGCAATCCGAACTGGGACCGGCTTTCTGGGTTCCGCTCCGGGTCGCCCCCTCGCTTCCCTCTGTACCGGCCATTGTAGCACGTGTGTAGCCCAGAACATAAGGGGCATGATGATTTGACGTCATCCCCGCCTTCCTCCGTTTTGTCAACGGCAGTTCGGTTAGAGTGCCCGGCTCTACCCGCTGGCAACTAACTGTAAGGGTTGCGCTCGTTGCGGGACTTAACCCAACATCTCACGACACGAGCTGACGACAACCATGCACCACCTGTCTTCCTGCCCCGGTTGCCCGGGGAACACCTGTTTCCAGATGCGCCAGGAGATGTCAAGCCCTGGTAAGGTTCTTCGCGTTGCGTCGAATTAAACCACATGCTCCACCGCTTGTGCGGGCCCCCGTCAATTCCTTTGAGTTTCAACCTTGCGGCCGTACTCCCCAGGCGGGGTGCTTATTGTGTTAACTACGGCACAGAAGGGGTCGATACCTCCTACACCTAGCACCCATCGTTTACGGCGTGGACTACCGGGGTATCTAATCCCGTTCGCTCCCCACGCTTTCGCGCCTCAGCGTCAGTTGCAGGCCAGAGAGCCGCCTTCGCCACTGGTGTTCCTCCCGATATCTACGCATTTCACCGCTACACCGGGAATTCCACTCTCCTCTCCTGCCCTCAAGCCTGGCAGTTTCAATGACATCCCGCCGGTTGAGCCGACGCATTTCACCACTGACTTGCCAAACCGCCTACACGCCCTTTACGCCCAGTAATTCCGGACAACGCTCGCCCCCTACGTTTTACCGCGGCTGCTGGCACGTAGTTAGCCGGGGCTTCCTCTCCGGGTACCGTCATCTATTCGTCCCCGGTCGACAGAGCTTTACGACCCGAAGGCCTTCTTCACTCACGCGGCGTTGCTCCGTCAGGCTTTCGCCCATTGCGGAAAATTCCCCACTGCTGCCTCCCGTAGGAGTCTGGGCCGTATCTCAGTCCCAGTGTGGCCGGACACCCTCTCAGGCCGGCTACCCATCGTCGCTTTGGTGGGCCGTTACCCCCCCAACTGGCTAATGGGACGCGGACTCATCCGTGAACGGATTTCCCCTTTCCTGTACCTCCGATGCCGAAGCTACAGATTACCCGGTATTAGCACCAGTTTCCCGGCGTTATCCCGGTCTCACGGGCAGATTATCCACGCGTTACTCACCCGTCCGCCGCTCGACGAAAAACCGAAGTCTTTCGCTCCGCTCGACTTGCATGTGTTAGGCACGCCGCCAGCGTTAGTCCTGAGCCAGGATCAAACTCTCCATCAATATCCT
>JAJYZJ010000035.1 GCA_021800035.1 archaeon | reverse complement strand
ACCAGACGGGCACGTTCAGGTGGCAGTGCATGGACCCCTGCGGATACGGCCCCTCGGGCTGGCTCGGACCCATGAGCTCGCCAGGCTGGATGACCGGGGTCATCACAGTCTACTAGCGATAGCGCCAGAAGGACGCAAGAAACTTGAGCGACTCTTTATATAGCAAAATGTATCTATTCGCACTGCCATCACAGGTTCAGTCTCAGCGCGATGTGCAAGCTTGCCCATTTCGAGATTTCGAAAAACCTAATCTCGTGTACGCTCCACTCTGATTCGGAGGGCAGCATGTGAGCCTCGAAAAGCTTGGCCTCTTTCAAATCCCGGAAAACTGTGCCATCGACAGAGGCAGCTCCGCGCTGGAAGAATAAAGACATGTCCTCCTTCTCAGAACGTCCCGTCCTTGTTTTCTGGGAGATGACCCGAGCCTGCCCTTTGTCCTGCGTGCACTGCAGAGCATCCGCTATGAGCAAACCACTCCCGGGCGAGCTTTCAAGGGAAGAAGGCCACGAGCTGCTTAATCGAATCGCATCCTTCGGTAGGCCTACCCCTACCGTTGTATTCACGGGGGGCGACCCACTCATGCGCAATGACCTGTTTGACCAATTCCAGCATGCAACACGCGAGGGTCTGCGATTCGCTGTCTCTCCCGCTGTGACGGGGCGATTGAGCCATGGCACGTTATCCAAATTCAAAGAAGTAGGTGTATCGTCAATTTCGGTTAGTCTAGACGGGGCAACTTCCAGAACGCATGACTATATCAGGAGTGTTGCGGGCACCTTTCAGAGGTCGGTAGCGGCTATCAGGGACTCAGTAATTACCGGCCTGAATCCACAGGTGAATACGACAGTCATGATAAACAATTGTGGTGAGCTCGCAAAGATATTTCATTTGGTGAAGACGATTGGTGTAAAGACCTGGGAAGTGTTTTTCCTAGTAAACGTGGGTAGGGGCGCTTATATCGATGCATTATCCCCTTCTCAACATGAGGATGTCTGCAACTTCCTTTATGAGGCATCACATTACGGGGTGACGATAAGATGTGTCGAAGCGCCTTTTATCCGGAGGATCGTCAAATCGAGATCCAATTGGCCAAACTATCAGGGCGGAAGTCTTTATCGGAAGCTGCACGCAGAGCTGATCAGTTACGAGGGAACGCCTACTGAACGTTCCACTATCGGGCCGAGAGGGACTCTCGATGGAGACGGAGTCATTTTCGTGGGGTACGACGGAACAATTTGCCCAGGGGGCCTACTTCCTGTTTCCTTAGGAAACGTGCGCGAAAACGATTTGGTCAGGGTCTACAGAGAAAATGAGTTGCTAAACAGTATCCGGCTCAGGAATTTTACTGGTCGATGTGGCGTGTGCGAGTTCAAAGAAATCTGTGGTGGAAGTAGAGCCCGCGCGGCTTCAGCCACCGGGAGCCCTCTGGCATCAGACCCGGCCTGTTTGCTGGCCAGCGCATGAGTGCGGACGTGCCTCCAAAGGATTCGTTTGTGTTGTCTTTCTTGCGATAAAGCACAAGGCCAGGAGCCACAAATCCGTGTATGTTTCTGTACGCAGCACTAGAGAACGGATGGCTCGACCGGGGTTGCACTTGGCTCAGCAGAAAAATAATGGAAGAACTCTTTGCAACTCTTAGACCTGACATAGGTTGTGTATCTCTAATTCGATCCCGACGCCGCGCCCACTAGAATATCTCGTGCCGAACTCATCTCCGAAAACTAGCCTTCAAACTCGATTTGCAACTATTGACCTCTTATGTTCAACCTGCGGATGGTCGTTGCGCTACTATCGGTGGTGGAACTATTCTCCACCTTTGGGGGTTACTGTCTACGTTAGGTTAGTTGAAGCTGTTAACGCGGGTTTTCTCTATAGGCAACTAATCATTCCATCCGCTATCTGCACGAGAATACTTGCTCCTCGTTAATCGCGAAGAGATAAAAGAACTCACTAGAATTCTAGAGCTGGTAGTCGAAGGAAATGAGAAAATTGATTCAGCCCACCTGAAAGTTAGGTGGGTCCGGCGGACCAAAAGGCTGTTGCGTAGCGCATTTTCTTGCTGAGAAAGTGTAGTTTATGAGCCGATAAGTAAAAGGGAAACCCCAATTACCATCTCCAGTCGATATGCAAGCGGACTATGCGCCGCGGGATCTCTGATCGAATGCAGGATGGCAGCGTAAAGTTCACGGCTGGTGCCAGACGCAAATCCCTATTCAGTTAACACTATTTTCTCAATATTTGGCGGAAACCTTATTCTGATTGAGAACTTTCCGGGAAAGTCGAATGAGCATGAGCTCTGGGAAAAGAGACTCAACTGTTGATGGACACTCGCCTGGATTCACAGACGCTGAAAAGGAGGCGATGAGAGAGCGCGCGAGAGAACTGAAGGCGGAGGTGAAGTGGAGGAAGAACAAGGCGGCCGGAACAACCGATGTCCTCAAAAAAATTGAGGAAATGAAGGAACCGGATAGAACTATTGCAAAACGGCTCCACGAACTTATCAAAGGCAGCGCACCAGACCTTTCGCCCAGGACTTGGTATGGATTTCCGGCATATGCAAATAAGGAGGGCGATGTCGTCTGCTTCTATCAGCCGGCTGAGAAATTCGGCACAAGGTACGGCGTTCTGGGTTTCAGCGACGAAGCGAACCTCGACGAAGATGGCATGTGGCCAACGGCCTACGCCATAACGGAGCTGAGTCCCGCGGTCGAAGCAAAGATTACTGCGCTTGTGAAAAGAGCGGTGAGCGGAAGCTGACGGAAAGAGGAAAGGCCCGCCCGGACAACAATTCTGTCTCTCAGGAGATTGATGCAATAATACATGGATGCGGCGACTGGTTGGGGAAAGACGCTGTCACAGCTACGGACTATCATCAGGAAAGTGGACAAGGATGTTACTGAAGAAGTGAAGTGGAGGATGCCCAGCAACCCTACTGGAGTACCCGTTTGGTCACACAATGGAATAATCTGCGTCGTTAGCGTGCTTAGAGCGCGGTAAGACTCACTTTTCCACTAGGAGCCCAGATAAAGGACCCAACAGGCTCTTCAACGCCCGCCTAAACAGCAAAAGCGTTCGGGCCATGGACATACGTGCGGGCGAAACTCTAGATATGACAGCGTTAAGAGTGATAATCCTTGAGGCTGTCAGGTTGAATGAATCGAAGATTCCGAAGTTGTAATTTTCAAAATGTGTCACAATCTACCCCCATGTCAGTCATGCGTGTCTCTTAACACATTGGCCACCTCAATCACAAATCTGTACTGCTACACTCCTATCAATTGCGCTTCTCCGGTGCGGTGAATACTGAAGTGACCGCAACTCGGTGTGGATGCCAAAACGAAAAGGGGGAAAGCAGACAAAGGAAGCGAAGCCTAGTCGTTTATGAGATTGGGAACGCGTGCCAATGTCGTTGAACGCCGCAATCTATTTTGTAATCCATTTCTTGGTTCATTTAGGGCTCCTTGCGCATGTTTGTGCGGATGCTGAATCGCAGCAGCAGCCGCCAGACATTCTGGGCCATCCAAGCGAAAGGTAGCAGAAGCTTCCTTTGTTTCGTACTAAATCCAGAGACCGGGGCCCATCATTCCCATCCCCCACATCCCCATCCCCATCATTCCGACCATACCCATCATGGCCATGGAATTCATTGCGTTGGCCTGACCCGCAAGAGTTTGCTGCTCATGCAGTTTGGCATGTTCTGAAAGTTCCTGGTCGGTCTTGAAGAGCAAACCGTCTAGCGAACATATCTTGAGGCTGGGGTCGATACCATGCACAATCTTTTCCCACATTCGTTCTTCGAACTGGTGCGCTGAATGGAGGTCCGCGGCGGTAGCCACGCCGAAAGTTGCAATACCCTCAACTGCAGGAATGGCCAAATCTCTTCCCCACACCCCAGCGTGAAGCTGCACCTCGAACTTTCCTTTCGTACCTGCAACCACTACGTCCACATCCCGCACCTTCCCGAGCGCAATGCGTTCTAGGCTGGATTTCCTTGCATGCAAATCCCAAAATCCTTCTCGAATATCCTCAGGTCCTAGAGTGAAGCCTTCTTGACTCAGAAACTTTTTGATGTTCGCGTAGACTTCCATTGGCTCCATATTCTTTCCAACGAATCCGTGTCTTCTCATATTCACAATCCCGAAGAAAGCCCGGGGTAGTGATGCATAAACTCGACTATCTTGAGTTATGGTTGAAGTAGAACTTCATAGAAAAGGTTCGAAGACTGACTAGCCAAGCATGGCCCTGAATTTAGCACGGCACAAAATTTTCAGGAATTTCAGAAAGTCTTACAACCCCACCCCCTCAGCCCAACCCAGCCAATCTGAAATTACTCGAAATATTTCCCTGTAAGATTCTTTCGCCCCCAGAATCCCCCGGCAGTCGGTTTACCACACAATGTGGCCGTGAACAACTTATGCGCGCCGCATTGCATGGCGTGTGCCGTTCCTCACACGAAAGTGACATATCCGAGACTAAAGGCCTCACATAATCTCAGCCTGTTTTTTCTATAGGGTGTTCCTAGCGCTGGCACGCACTTATTCCCGGTATACAGCGGCAGAATCAAGAGTTGCTGGGGCAAGCGCTGGCCAGTGGCCCGACTCCTGCCCAACTCGTTCGCGGGCGCCGCTTCGAACTCCTTTCCTCACGCCCATGGATTCAAAAGGCGTCACAGTTAATCAGTATTCCTATTGCACTTCCTCGCAGAGCGGAAATCCAAGCCAAGCCCCACTCGTACCCACCCAAGCCCCCTAATGACGCTCGATAGACCATGTGTGCGCGTTTTATTGAAGAACTTCGGATCCGTTTTTAGATGAAAGTATATAGAAGCACGGCATTCAGAACCATAATCGTAGCTGCGGTAACCAGAGCAAGAATAGTTATGCTGCGTCTGTTAACGAATTCACCCATGAATTTCCTTCTGGCCGTATAATAAATGAGGGGAATAAGCGGAAGAGGTATCAGGATGCTGAGCACAACCTGACTGTAGACAAGCAACAGAAGGGGGTCGAAGCCGAGCGTAATAGCGATGCTCGTGGGTACCACATTTATCACGCGAAGGATAATTCTCCTAGCCCAAGGATTGAATTTCGAGCCAAGCAGCCCTTCGAGTATGGCCTGCCCCGCGATAACGCCCACAGTTGAAGCCGACAAACCCGAGAAAAGCAAAGTCAAAGCAAACACAATGCCGGCTGATAGCCCAAAGAGCGGTACGAGTGTTTTCGATGCGCTGTCTATTGTAGCCACATGCACCCCGGTAGCGAAAAACGCGGCGGCGGCCATAATCAGGATTGCCATGTTTATCAGTCCGGCCACGGTCATGTTAGCGACTGTGTCCCACCTGTGCAGTCTCAACATCTCCGCGCGGCCTGCCGCGTCCAGACTACCAGCCTTTGCTTTGGTCAGTGATGAATGGAGCACCATGACGTGGGGCATCACGGTAGCCCCTATGATTCCCACGACCAAGAACAGCTGGCTGCTCCCCATAACCGTGGGGACTAGGAGGCCGTGGACTATCGAAACCGCGCTCGGCTTAACAAGGAAGATCTCATAAGTGTAGCCCAGCCCCACTCCGAATACGAGAGTCGTAATCATCAGCTCAATTCTACGAAACCTATTTCCAGCTATTGCAAAGACCAAGACGACATCGAACGCGGATATCCACGCTGCCACCAAGAGAGGTATGGCTCCACCAGAAAGAAGATATATCGCAGAGGTTACACCCAGGAACTCGGCGAGGTCCGTAAAGAGTGCGAAGACCTCGCTTGCCAACCAATAGGGAATGACCCTTCGCCGGCTGCCCAGACTGACCCTGACTAATTCTGCCAAAGACCGACCTGTCGCGAGCCCCAGTTTGCCTGAAAGGTACTGTATCAGCATCCCCATCAGGTTTGCCAATAATACGGACCAGAGAAGCACATAACCGAACCCGGCTCCAGCCGAGATATCGGTACCGAAGTTTCCGGGGTCGATGTACGCCACTGCCGCCAGCGTTGCAGGGCCAAACCATCCGAGGTAAGAGTAGATTGACTTGCGAAAACGACGTTGCTCGTTCCTATAATTTCTGGTTTCCGCAAAACGGATCGATTGCTCTCGATTGCGACGCCGGGCCTGTTCCAATTCACTGTAATTCGTCGGATGCCTCATTATTTAAACCAGGTGGGCCATAGAATCGTGTAGCGGAAATTCACCGCAGCACCGCCGCAATACATCCGCCCTCTGCCCCTCGATTCTCTATCCGCACGCACTGTATGACTAGGGGGCCGGAGTAGTGATTACGGAGACTACAAGGAGAACCAGAGCAACGCAGAGCATGAAAAGGCTCTCCCAGTGCTTCTTCACCCACGCTGCAAAGTCCCGCATGAGCGTCACTCCAGCTCACATAACATATAAATCAAACGCAACGAGCCCTCCAGTTATTCATTTTGGTTTGGCAAACAGCCGTTGTCCGTTCGCTCCCAACACACTTCGCATGTTTAGAGCCCGACACTCGCTGCTAGAAGCTCACAGAACAAGACTTGGCCCCCTCACGGAAAAAGGGCGTCGCGCTAATTGTAGATATAACACCTTACTAATTGAAATGCCTAACTTCGTGGCCTCCACCTGCGAGATTTCCCTTTGTCTGGCCTCTCCCCCCCTGAACACCCGCATTCTGGCAAGAACAAACCTGTTTCTTTCCATTTCCGTTCGACCAGCATATCCAGCTTTTGAGAAGTAATCCGCAGGTAGAAAAACGAAATATCTGTTAGGTCATGCATCCGCAAATGGGCTCCCTACGGCTAGGCGCGTAGGCCCACCCGCTCGCCGGCGATTACCGTGCGTAGCACTCTCAAAGTTTTTTCCGTTCTTCTGAAATAGTCGTGAACCAGGAGAGGGGAAGTTAGACGCGAAATTGAACTGTGCCCTTCCTCTTACTTTCGGACAGCCGCCAAGAAGGAGCGCGCGAGCTTGAGCAATGAACAAGCTGCGGTTAACTGGCATGTACGGTTAGCTCGTAAGCTGGCCCCTTAAAACCCTGCTTCACCCGGTGCCGCGATTTGGCCGCCCGCCAAGTTGAACGAGAACTTTCGGGCAAATGAACAAATGGATTCCGCTTTCACGCTTTCAACCCTCGCAGTGCGTTATAGGGTCAACTTCCAATGGCTAGCTCAAGGTAACTCGCGCGCTTTCTATCATGGTATAAAGCTACATTAGCTGTGCGCGCGTCATTTCCACATTCTGCAGACACGTCTCCTCCACTGCAGTAATTCTTCTGAATGTAGATGCTGTTTGGACAAGTTATAATGAGTCTCAATCGGCTGCCCTTGGATATGCGTCGGGAGAAAAATGTGAATCCGTTGAATTCATACCTGTAGGTTTCTCCCGGCGTAAGCAATTTCGGTGATGCCTGGGACTCTCTGTAACGCGCTCTCATCATGTCGCTAGTCAGGCTGATACTCATTCCATTTGCCTTAATCTCGTATATTTCGATGAGGAAGTCTAGGTCTGGAACATCAGCTTGAATCCAAGCAATCACCTTTGCCTCACCGGTAAACTCGACGTCCTCGTCGAACCTCTCGCTGTGGTAAACCAGACCGTTGCCATTAATGCCCATTGCGAGCGTCTGATCAGTTATTGAATTCTGGATTTCCTTCTGATAGAAACTCGCCGAACTAGTGTCCAGAGGATCATATACATACGTATCAGGCTCACAATCGCCCGGCCGTGCGTCAGTGAGCGCCCCCGACCTGAATACGCTTCCTGCGGACTCTCCTCCGCCTTGAGAGGCGAGGTAGAAGGCTCTTTTCCCCTTGGAAGTTGCATCCAAACTCGAAGCGTACTTCCATTTTTCCTCCCCGGCAACGTAATACGAAACCCTGTCTTTCAAGAACTCGGGCTTCTTTCCGGCTTTTAGCGTCCAGTCATACCACTCTTTGTGCAGCTTGTTAAGGTCGACAAGACTTACGTCATGGAAAGTCATTCCTCCGAATTCCTTTTTGGGAGTCCGCGTACCGGCATGATCCCAAGGCCCGATTACCAGGTAGTGCTTTGACTTTGCAGTTTCGGAACCGAACTGCATATGTCTCTTGTAGTAGGTCATCGCTCCGGGCTGATCCCCGTCATAGTGTCCAGTAATCGTGAGAATCGGGATATCTATCTTCGCATAATCTTCTGCATCTGGCGCGGTGCCGCTCCAGTACTCATCCGCAGCTGGGTGTAAAAGCCATTTTTGAAATGTGCTCTTTGTATTTCCAACCAAGCTATCTAACTCCCTGAATGGAAGTTTCTTGGTATAGAGTTCGGTATATTTGCTTATCCAGAAGTCCATGTTCCCAAATAGGGAAGCATTCCCAGTTACTCCGCTAGTGAATGTCAGCCACTGCATGTCATATGGAGTAAAGATACCGCGATAACCCGGAAAGTCTACTCCCAGATGCGCTGCAGCCGCTGGCACTATCGACTTCAGATGAGGTGGGAACTCCTTAAGTGTAGACCACTGATCGAAACCTCCGTAAGAGCCTCCCCACATAGAAACGCTCCCATTGCACCAAGCCTGCTTCGAGAACCACTCGACAACGTCGTGACCGTCTCTCCCTTCATTCACGAACGGCTCGAAGAGCCCTTCGGAATTGCCACGTCCTCGAACGTCAACCAGCGCAAATACATATCCGTTTCTCGCGAAGTATTGTGCGCGGTCAAAATACGAGTCGGCTATATACGGAGTCAGCGTAAAAATCACTGGGAGGCGGTCTCTTTGGGCGTGCGGTCTGTAAACAGTAGCATCAAGGCAAACTCCATCACGCATTGGAATCTTCACGCCCCACTCCAAGTCTATTTCTGCAGGTTTCTCTGCTGAGAACTCATCTTCCCTAGCGCCTAGCTTTACTTCTGAGAGATTAGCTAGAGCGTTCGGGTACAAGTCAAGGATTCCCTTTAGTCGCAACAATCTTTTCAGGGCTCCTTGCAGCCATGGAAGCTCTTGAAGTTTACTGAACGCTTTACTTGAGGAAGGGAAATGGTCTTCCATGCGTTCGGAGCCGATCAGCCGCCGACAAATGGCGTGCAAAAAGGGCTATCCCGCGATTCGCGTTGATCTTGAACATTTCTCACCTTCGCTCTGATAGAATCACGGAGGCGCAACCTATCTCATTCTATACCATGGTTAGCTGCATGACATATGAGCCAGCCATGCCTGAAGTCGGAGGCAGTCGTCGAAACGCCTAATTCTTGCGCAGGCACTAATGGCATAAGCCATGTGATTGACGCTCAACCTGGCCTGGCTCGGCTCCGTTCGGTTTGGTGCGCGCGGATACTCTCCTTGAATAGCTGCGTGGCCGCGTCCGCCCGGAAGGGGGGCGGAGGCCCCTCGTCAGGAAATTGTCAGCCGCCGCGGCGGGGTCTCGACGTCAGTTTGGTTCTTAGAACAAAATATTACCCACTGACCGAGATCTTTTTCCTAAACTTTGAGCGAAACGATCTATCGAGCGGCTCATGCATTGAACAACAATTACAACATGTTGGTTCGAGCCATTAAGAGAATACTCCTGCAATGGCCAGAATAGATCATCAAGATGATCCCAAGCTTCAGTTCGTCGTTGCTACGGGGAGGCAATTCAGGAGCTCCTTGCGACCTGGGCGCCAATTAATCCTCTTCGGCTTCTCTATTCTATCTTCTTTCGATTGGCTTATGTGGTGACGACGTTTCGGAGTGCATAGCAATAAACGGCGTGCACCAATAATGGATGAAGAGGACAGAAGCGACAACAGAAGAAGCTCGGACGTGGAGAGGGCAAAGGTTACAGATCACTTGGCAAACGAAAGGACCTATCTTGCGTGGATTAGGACTGGCGTCACGATAATTGCACTCGGCTTTGTTGTAGCGAAGTTCGGTCTAATCGTTAAGGAGCTCAACCCTCTGGCTCCAGAGACTTCCTTTCATTTTTCGTCGTATATCGGTATTGCGCTAGTAATCTGCGGCGGTTTCCTGGAGCTACTAGCACTGGGGAGGTTCACTGGGAATCAGAAGAGAATCAAAGCGGGTAAGTATGAACCAAATGCCAGAGTCGAGACCACAATAAGTTCGGGTATTTTTATTATAGCGATAATACTTATCATCTATCTAGTACTCACACTCTGAAGCCAAGACTACAGGAAGAAGTTTCCCCGTATCTGTTCCGGTTCGCGTTTGGAGCTGTTCTACAGACCTAGAGGCTCACTGTGAGCTGATTATTCTCTCTTGCGGATTACTTTCAGAGAACTAACCGTCATTTATTAGTCAAGAAGATAAACCTCGAACTTGCTGAATCTAATTTGTTTCGCCCTCCACCAAGAGTTAGAGCTGAACCGTTGGGCGAAGAAGGGGTACCGGGCACTAGTCTTTACCGCACGTTCGAAAGAGCCGGGAGACATCACTCAAAGCAGGAAATCGTTTACTTTCGCCCAACAGGACTTTTTCTCATCCTAATCAAGAAATAGGACGTGAATTCAAATAGGCACTTACTAAGCTGAGCCCCCAAGAGTTCTCTTCAGTCCGCGTCGCACCCAGACTCGGGCGTGCAACATAGGATACCATGAACATCCATTCCCACTATGGATGTGAGCTTTGGATTTGTAAACGAGAATATGAGAGCCGAATTAAGTGCAGAGATTAAAAGCAAAGACTCGAACGTTCGGAGTTTGCGGGTTTAGGTAGAGCCCTACGTTTCTCATGTACAGAACTTCATATGGCGGCATACATTCGCTCGCCGAATCACCGTAATCGGAAAGGCTCTTTCATCTCAATTCTAGTTAAACTTCAAGTCCGGTTTCGGCAAGCTCGAGCAGAGACCTTACGCTGAAGCCGGTAGCTCCTCTTGCGGTCCATCCAGAGTCGGAATTAGCTAGAGCCGAGCCTGCGATATCCAAGTGGGCCCACGGAGTTTCCTTTACAAACTCGTTCAAGAATAGACCGGCGATAATAGCACCTGCCTCCCGAAAGCCACTGCCCACTACGTTTCGGATATCCGCTCTTTCGCTTTTGAGGAGGTCTTGATAGAAAGCTGGAAGAGGCAGTTGCCAGTATGGTTCGCAGGTTCTGTCCCCCGCGCCCACAATACTGTTCACCAGTTCCTGATTGTTACCCATTACCGCTCCGATTCTTGACCCGAGTGCCTGAACCTTGGTACCGGTGAGCGTGGCTACATCTATCAAAGCTACCGGATTGAATTCCTGCTGGGCATAGGCAAGCGCGTCGGCGAGTATCAGCCTCCCTTCTGCGTCGGTATTCAGCACTTCCACGGTCTTGCCAGAATACGTCTTTATGATGTCCCCAGGCTTGAGGGCACCACCCGAAGGCATGTTTTCAACTAGCGGGGCAATTGCAATTAAGTCAGCTCGAAGAGCGAGAAGCGCGGCGCCAAGTGTGACAGAGATTACGTCAGCTGCGCCACATTTGTCAGAGTACATTCTTTCAATCCCTCCGTCACTTGGTTTGAGATTGATGCCACCCGAATCGAATACCACCCCCTTACCAACCAGGGCGATTGGCCTTTCCCCTGAGCCTGTGTATCTGGCGGTCAGGAGCCGCGGGGGATTGACCGAACCCTTTCCAACACCAATAATGCCGCCAAAACCCTGTTCTTCCAAATCTTTCTCGTCCAGTACCCCGATTTCAACAGGCAAACCTTTGAACTTCTGCTTTACCGCTTTCACGAACATTGCCGGGCTCAGAGACCCGGCAGGTTCATTGCCCAGATCCCTTGCGAAGTTCACCGCCTCGGCAATAGCTCTGGCTTTCTTCAACACGCCTTCTGAGCCTGAGAGGTAGTGTATGGAGACTTCATCTGGCTGACTGTTTGTTCTGTACTTACCAAACCGATATTGCGCTAATGTCGAGCCCAATATCGCATCCCTCAGCTCAAGCCCGTCTGAGTTGACCCAGACTTCCTTCAGTCCATTGTAAGCCAAGAATTTTGAGAGGCCGGCCCCGAACGATAGAGAGTTCCCATGCCTTCCGATTATTTTTCTTTCCTCAACTTTCATAGAAAACTTTGTCTCATTACTCATCGCCCCAAGAGAAATCTCACGCTGACTACCGCCTGAAGGACTTATGTCTTCAGCTTGCGCGACAAGCCCTCCCAACTCATTTACGATGTCAACTACCATTCCAAACCACCTGGCGGAAACCTGCAAGTGTCCAAATAAACTTCGCGAATGGGTTCGGGAGTGGCTGGGGGCCCTCAATCTCCTCCCGAGCAAACAGTGCATCAACTCCTATGGATTAGCATCCTTCGCAATTCTGCAGCAACGTTTCCGTGTGAACGCTTGCGCCCAGAAAGTAAGGTTATAATACGGAGAGCTGCGCATGAACCGCATGTCAAATAGAGTAGTCGTAAAGTCCACGGAACTCCCCCCACCAGCCGGGCCATACTCCCCCGGAATTAAAGCAGGAGGGTTCATTTTCGTTTCGGGGCAGATTGGAATAGACCCCAAGACTGGCAAAGTAGCAGGAGATGGGGTTAAGGCACAGACCGAACAAGTGCTTCTCAATGTAAAGAGCGTGGTAGAAGCAGCGGGTGCGTCGATGAGTGACGTAGTCAAAGTCACGGTATTTTTGAGCGATATCTCTCATTTCAAGGATATGAATGAAATCTATAGCAAGTTCTTCCCGAATTCTCCTCCTGCGAGAACAACTGTGCAGGCTTCTCTTGCGAGGAAGGAATTACTGGTGGAAATAGACGCAATAGCGTACAAGCGCTGAAACCCAGATTTCGCAGCCGTGGGATAGACACATTCGAGTGTAGGTAGCCCCTCAGTTGCGGCTGCTGATCGATAACTTTCAAGTGTGTACTGAAGTGGGTTAGTCAAGTGACTCTCTGACGAAGAAAGCCTCCGCAACCAAGAGAAGGAGAGGTCGAGCCATGGATGCGTCGCCTGGTAAGCAATCAGCGTCGTGCTTTGAGCCGAGGGAGAGGGCATCGGTTTCTGGGCGTCGGATAAACCGAAGCTAGCGCCCGGTTCTGGAGCTGATTGCTCAACCTGTTCGGGTCACTCAGCCTCAGCCTGAGTTTTAAAAATCATGCAGACTTCGCTAATCAATATCTGGAATACTAGTGCAGCAGATTCTTCAATCAAAAGTTCCAGGGCATGCAACTCGAGCCTTGATGAGCACAATTCATTTGAGCATCCCCAGTCCGCCTTAGTTTGCATGAACTATGCAGGAAGACGCATCGAACGAGGGAGAGTTCAAGGATTCGCGGCTCAGAGATGACAATGAAATAGAGGAAGATACTCTGGTACGGAAACACAGGAAGAAGAAGAGGGCTACCGGAAAATACAAGCCTTCAAGACATTCGAGGTGAACTGTCTCACGAGAGGCATGGGAACAGTGACGGCGCCAGTTGACTTATATCACTAGTCACACATACTCCGTACCGCCAAACCGTACCTATCTCGCGCCTCAGACTATCAGCGGCGCAAAGGTGCGGCAGCTCAGGTCCAGATACCCAGAGGGAATATGTGCCCCGGTAAGTTGTAATCGCTGGACGTTGTTCGTACCCTTTATGAGAGATGAACAACGAGGAATAGTTATTAGCCACTCGGGAAGTAAATTTCTGGGTCGTTGTATGTTCGAGCTCAGGTCGACTTTTACTCAAGCCTTTCCTACGGAATATACGTGCGATGGCAAAAATTCATCCCCCGAGCTCATGTGGACAGCACCGCCCGAAGCGAAAGGCTACGCATTGGTAGTAGAGGACCCAGACGCTCCAGGAGGGACTTTCGTTCATTGGGTTGCATATAACATACCCGCAGGAGTCTCCCATTTACCTCCGGCGCTGCCCAGAGAGAAGGTCATGAGTGGACTTTGCACTCAAGGATTGAACAGCTTCGGCAGGATGGGATACGATGGGCCATGCCCGCCACGCGGGCATGGTGCGCACCGCTATTACTTTAGACTCTACGCACTCTCTTCAAAAACGAACCTTCCACCTGGAGTAAGAGTGCAAAAACTCAGGGGAGAGATAGCCCGCGCGATATTAGCAACCACCGAGTTCATGGCAACTTACTCACGGAGATAGGATGTCGCAGAGACCCCGCTCCAGGTGAAGCGCGCCGTCGTTAACTCTTTTTCGACGAGGGTCCCAGCCGCGCTAGCTCGAGGGGCAGCGGCTTTCCCAGAGCCGCCTTTGGGACTATCGTGCATTCTCAATTACTATACTAAAATCATTGTCTATCTACCGTGACATTTGTGGTAACTGAATGGTACATATCATTGGCTGGCGGAGAGCGTCAGCCACCTCACCTCATTTAACAAGCACTTGAATGGCAAAGTTGCCATCCAGGTAGTCAATCAAATACTCTTTCTCACAGAGGGTCTATGAGATTACTATTATACTCGCGGTCAATGCTCCAATCCCCAAACTCATTCAGCAAATGTTCTGCTTGTTTGTGGGCCATGCTTGCATCGTTGACATCAAAGTCTAGGAGCGGCATGTCGCGTCTTTGGAAGTAATCAATAGCTCCTCTCACTCTCTCAAGAACATCGCCAACATTCATTTTCCGACCTTTTACGGGACATGTCTTGAAAAAATCTCATCGTCTGTTACCTCCTCGGTAGCTCACATTTCACACTTTATCTCTGAAATTTCTCTTCTGAATAATTCGAGATTCATAAGATACGGAATCCTCGAAGGCTCTGCGCTTGATTCCTTCTGCTCGAATTCGACCATCTCTTTCACCGTCTTCATTAGGTTGAACCAGCCCATTCCGTCAGTAATGTAGATTAGCCGATATTTCCGCCGGCAAGCTACCTTCAACTCGCGGAAGTGCTTTACGACTTCACGTATCTTGGACATGGATGTTGTGAAGTAGTTGGTTTCTACCACGAATCCGATTCTGCCTCCGTGAACGAGCAGAAAGTCAAACACTTTGCCTTGCTCCTTCCAAGGGACTTCACGTAAGTAGGCGTAACCAGACTGAGAAGGCAGACTCTTTTCTACCTCAGAGATATCCGTCCGTCTCTTGAGACGGAGCTGCCGGAATCCCGCTCCCTTCAGAATTTCCCTCACTCGCTTTGAGCCATACTCTCCTCTTTCTCGTTTAACTAGTTCCACGTTGACTATTCGGAGGCTCCGAGTCAGAGCAGATACAACAGCCTTCTCCTGAACAAGCTCTTTCAAGTCCTCGTTCTCAACCACGAATTTGGCGATATTCTTCCGGACAAGCGGGTCACACTTAATCCTAGACTCCCAAAGAGACCAGCACCTTTCCTCTGAGCCAAGGTAAGAAGTAACAGCCTTCTTGAATACAGCGAGTCTGATTGTGTCCGAATCTCCGGCCTCTGACGTGGGTTGGAGTTTAGACTGGTCGAAGCTTGGAATTGCTCCTAAGTAACGAGACAACCCTTTCGATTTCGAGATGCGACAAACCACTCCCGCAAAGAGCTTGTCCCGGGTCATCAAATCATTGTAATAGTTTGCGTCATCCAACCTATTACTGTCGAACAGGACGTTTACAAGCTCCAGATTTGTGAATCTTATCTGGCGATGCAGATGCATCAGGATAAGGAAGTAGAGGGGGTCTTTCTCTAACAGAGACCTAACCTTGGCAACGAGTTCGGAATCGCGGAGAACCCCATTTCCTAGCGATTGTAGGCATCGGGCATGGTTCCAGAAGTTCTCCTCAGAACCGAACCAGTTTGAAAGAGACTCCGGGAGACCATCCTTCTTTGTTGTTGGCTGAATCTCTGACTTTAAATCGAGCGTAGCGAAGAATTCGACTAGCTTAGCCCGCTGAAGCTCATCCGCTTTCTTGCTGTCTTGAGATCCCAACAGCCTCAACGGCTACAGTTAGCCGCTTAAGCCTTACCACCACTTTACGCTATACTTGTATTCGTTTGGCCTTTCGTCTTTTGTCAACTTCCTGAAGACATAGAGGTGTTCATGGGCAATCTTGTAGAAGTCATACCTGTCGCCACGCCACCTTTCCCTCGTCGTCTTTGTCTTGTGCTGTAACTTGATAATGTCCTCTTGCAAGACGAACCCCGCATCGAGGAATCGTCCCAAAACGCCGACGTTAATCGGGACATAGTGCCTGTGTCGCCTCGTATCCCCTATCAGGATCCCACAATGGCTGTTCGGTTTCAGAATTCGGTAGCATTCAGACGCTACCCTTCCCATCTCCCGCATGAAATCATCTAGATTCAACGAGGAGAGGTCTCCCGGCACAGTTGCCTTTGAGTATGAAATAATCCCCCAATAAGGTGGATGAGTTGCGACCAAGTCAACGCTGTCGTCGTCAATCGCATCCAATTTCCTTGCATCCCCGATGTAGACATCAATCTTCGTTTTCTTGTAGCCCTCATCTAGTGGATTGAACTCGAAATCGAGTCTGTTCATTGCTATCATAGCAGAATTGGGATTGATGTCAACACCGATGCCGTTCCGGCCAAGCAACTTACACTCAACAAGAGTGGTTCCACTGCCCAGCATCGGGTCGCAAACTGTGTCGCCCACATGCGTGTAGTGGTCAATCAAATTCCGGGGAATAAAGGGACTCCAATTACCTCTGTAGTTTCCCTTATGTGTGGCCCAATCGCCCCTGTCCTCGAAGCTCCAAACAGTCCAAGCTTCTGGGCTGTAGCTCTTGGGCGCGTACGCGCTGATTTTCCACGACGTTACTAACTCCACTCTCTGATCTTCGATGGCGACACTCTTGTGTTTGCTGAGGAAATCACGATAGGCCTCAAGAGTTACTCGTTGCATTGACTTCACTGGTACCTGCTCGACTTCGGCCATATGACAGCAACCATTCTACCTGTGCGGAATATTAAAGGAATCACCCTATAGAGAGCTTGGAAGACCGCTAGTCGTCATTTTATCATCACCCCAACGCCAAAGCGGTCACTTTGCAGGAAGAGGGTAGCCAAGTCGGCCAACCAATCAATTCAAGGGAAAATCTCTGAGGTAACATGAGCGCCATTATGATTTTCGACCACCCAGTCGAATAGGTCAACATAGACATTCGTGTCTACTACCTTGTAGGTCTTGATTAGAATGTGCGCGTCTCTTGTCTTATCCATATCCTCTAAGTCTTTTCCTGCCCTTGTGGGACCAATTACCTCATACTCGTTGTTTGCCATACGATATCACATCATCACGTCAAAGAAGGTGACTGCCCCGCTCGCGTTGCCATTCTTTGATACCAATGTTGCTTTCCGTTCCCTCAACAGTGATATATCTGAAGCCAGCAGAGTATTTTCGCTTCAACGAGAAGCGGGTCTCCCATTATCGAGCGAACATTAGACTGATCGGCTTCTTCCAAGCTTCGACACTTTTCAACGGCGTCAACGACAACACCATGAGTGACCCTTCTGATGCACGTATTTCCTTCCAAGACAGGCGGTTGATTGCAATCGAATTTCCACATCAGTTTCTTGGCAGTGCTGATCTTGTCGTTAGGAGAGACCCTGGTAACGGGAGAGTGGGCAACCTATCCGATTCTTTCACTCATAATGCCCTTCAACAACCTGATCTCTTCCCTTTCTAGGGCCTCAAAGATTCACTTCGCAGCCTCATAATTGAGCACGCCTTTCGTCCTCTTCCCATGCCCCAGCTCTCTGTATGCTTGCCCAATCTTATTAAGGCTCGACCTTATGATGCCTCATAGAGCCGCCACCCTCGACTGAGTCAGACCAAGTTGTGTCCGTCTGGTCTCGATATACGCGAAGCCGGGAAGCGACGTATGGGCTCACCGTCGCAATGCGCACATATATCGTTATTTCCAATGAAAAGTATACCACCTCTATGTAGAAAGCGCGACCCTGTGTTCTTTGCGGATAGAAAAATGGAAACAGCGGTAAGCACTTCGGCGATGTGGGCACATTCTACCAAGGGAAACCATTGTGTGGGCCTTGCTATTGCGAAAGCTGACCTGAGTCCACCGTATATCACTGAAACGGTGACACACCGAACATGCTCGACCGGACAAGGAATAAGACAGATGAGGTATTCGTATCAAAGTGGCATCTCACGGACCCTTGGATAGGCTACTTCGGTGTTGCAAGCTCTCAACATAATGTAGTCGACAAAGCGGAGTCGGTGGCATGGCACAAATTTCATGAAATGCTACGGAAGTTCGCCGAGACTGCGAGGGTTCTCTTTGAGAAGCCTGTCCATTAACTATGCCAAGCCATTTGTTCGAGCTTCCAATCTATTCTACGAGCTTCTACCTTTTTGTTGACCTGCGCCTGACACTATCCAGTCCTCTACTTGTGGCAGAAGCCAAAAGGAGGCCAGCTATAATAATCCTCAATAACAGAAGAACATTCCATTCGATACTGAGAGGCTGTATAAGTTGTCGAAACTATTCCAATAAGAAGGCAACAAGACTGATGCTGACGCAGTCCGTCTGGTTAAGAAGCACAAAGAGAATCTCGTTTCAGAACTCAGAGCTGAACTCAGCAAGATAGGTAAGGAGGGCGGCCAGCAATAACAGAGCGTGTCCCAGCAACTCCGGGAAAACCGCCCAAGTCTTGCTACCAACGCGAATAATGGAATGTGATAAAGGCGTCAGCAGTCTTCAATCTCCCATAGCCACAGAGCAAACCGCGAAGCTGGTTAGGGACGCATTTGCAGACAAAGGGAGGTCGCTTATCATGGCTAATCTTTCAGAAATGGACGCATGGATCAGTGCACTGGACTGGGCGCCCAGAGACCTGCGGATGCTGACAATAAGCAAGCGAGGAACAAGAATTAAGCAGTCGAACGATGGTGAGCAGTGATGAAAGAGAACAGTGCTACTGTTCGGCTAAAGCTTCCAACTTTTGCACACGATGGACAGACTTACACCGTCGATTTGCATCTCTGAGAGTTTCAATTCCGCATCCTCGACGAACTTCCAATATGTATGCCCTTTGAGTTGGCACAAAGCCGCGTCCTCCTCAGAGCTTACCGAGCGAGCCTACGTGCTATTGAGCCGAAGTCTGATTCACCCTACCATGTAGTTATCAAGCATCAAATCATCAACCCCGCCCTCGGGCCTCCAACTGACAGGGCCACGGTGTGGGTGGATAAATGATTGTCACGGGAGGGATTCCAGCCGTAATGGCTCGGGACCATATATAGTAAAACACAGATTGCTGTCGAACATCGCTCAAGGTGTAAGAGCAGACGGTCTTGCTGTTGAGGCGGTTGCGACACGCCTCCGAGAAGAGCAGTCTAATGGCATGGTAACCGATGACGGAGACAGTCGGCGATGACAGAGAGAGCCATGGCTCTACAGATGGGTCAGTCGGATGGGTTGTGGCATCTGGCGGTCAGGGGCTAGTAGTGTCCTGTTCGTTTCCCAGAAGGAGAGAGGGAGGCGGGTTAAGGAGAATGCTCACTGAGAAGACTTTAGACCGAATTGGCCAGCGCTAGTTGTTCAAAATGGCTACCTTGCCGACCTAATCAAGGGGGTTAATGGAGATGGTATGACACTGGCCCAACCTAGATGTAAACGAATAATGACATTGACTGGGCCGATTCAGGGAAAGAACCCGACAAGAGGACCTTGATGCGTTCTCTTATTTCTTTGGCAGGTGCGAAAATTTTTAAGAGAACGGCCGATGGGGTACTAACCCATTGACCCCAATGTATCAAACGCTAGAAAGCCGCCACTTTGGCGCATCCTATCGGTCTTTCTCTTTCAGCAACACCCAAGGGGACTAGAAGAGAGGCTCTTCCGGTGAGAGGAGGCAGGTTACGAAGAAACACGACAATATTTCTTAAGGGGTTCACAGGCCCATCACACTTAAGTATCATCATTATGGTTGCCTGCGGATGGCATTCAAGCTGCAGGTCGTCTTTGACTGCAGGGACCCGTCGAGCCTTTCGAAATTCTACGCGGAGGCGTTGCACTACAAGCTGCAAGACCCTCCGACTGGTTACACCTCGTGGGAAAGCTGGCTCAAAGCCCAAGGGATACCGGAAGACGAATGGAATTCTGCCAGCGCCATCGTCGACCCGGAAGGGAAGGGACCAAGAGTCTACTTCCAACAGATGGACACGCCGAAACTCGGAAAGAATCGACTCCACATAGACATCAACGCGAGCGCGGGAATGCGTATACCGCTCGACGAGCGAAAGGTCCAAGTTAACAAGGAGGTCGAACGACTCGTTGGACTCGGGGCGACAAAGCATCACGAGCTCGACGAAGGGAGGGGAGAGTACTGCGTCATAATGCTCGATCCGGAAAGGAACGAGTTCTGTGTTCAGTAGCTCAGCGCGTCGAGCATACCAGAAGCCAAGCGACGGCAGATGGCGTCATCGTAAGTTGCGCCGTCACCGACGCGAGCACTCCGGGGAAGGTCGGGTAACAGAACTACCGAGCAAGGAGTCCTGAAGACGCCAAGACCCGGTCGCAGGGTGCTCCTCTCCTCACAGATCAAGGTTACTATAGTTACTAGCTAGATCTCATCTTTTCTGATATAAGAATAGAGTCAATTGGGTTTATATATAGAAAGGCAAAAAAGAACAACTGGTTGAATTGAAGCCGTCTCCCACATATTTGAGATCTGTTCAGATGGTGGGTACCTCAACATATGTGGTTTCTATACCAAAACACTGGGCACTTTCAAACGAGATTACAAAGGGTTCGAAAGTGTCCTTTACAGAACTACCTAACAGATCGCTTGTAATCGCCCCTTTGAAGACTCAGCCAAGGTCCATCACACTTTCCGTTGACAAAGATGCCGAACTTGCTTCGCGACTGACAATAGCAGCTTATTTGGATGGATATGATGAAGTCACGCTAAAAGCCTCGCAGCCAGAATTCGGAAGCAACGTCCGCCTCGCGATTAGGAAGGCTGTAAGGCGACTCGTAGGCTTCGATGTCCTGCAGGAGGGTGTTGACCTAATCGTGATAGCTACTACGGCCGAGCCAAAGGTGATCACGCTGGAAAATGGACTAAGGCGAATGGTGCTGCTTGTTAGGTCAGCTCTTGACCTCGGGTTCGCCGGAGTAGGAGGACCTAATCAATCTACTGTTGCCGAAATAGATGAGGATGCTGACCGGCTTAACTTTATGTTTGGACGCAGGCTGAGAAAAGGACTCATAGATCCTTCCTCACTTGGAGAACTCGGCCTTGATACCGTTGGAGTTTATGATGCGCTCATGGTCTTCCGATTCCTCGAGCGATGTGTTGACCATGCAGTCTCAGCTTCTGAAATCTATATGGCTGGCAAGAAAACTTCAAAAGGTCGAATGCACGAAAGATTTCCCGAGCTCGCATCAAGCGTATCGGGCATACTTGGGGCAGCTGTTGAACTTTTCATAAGCAGGGATATAACGCGGACATCTCCGGTATTTGTCAAGCGTGGAGAACTCAGGGAAAAGCTGTTACGGACGAGCCAAGAAAGCCGAGCCATAAACGCACCACTCATCGGCTATCACTTGGGAAGAGTCGCCGACTACTCCACCGATATTGCGGAGATAGCACTCGACGAGGGCTTCGGCGTGTTGAGATAAGCGATTAGGTCGCTTCATCATAACTTCTAGGATTGCATGACGTCCTCCCACGGCTAAGGCGCGTGGGTCTTCCCGCTCGTCAGCAATAAAAGCGCATCAGAGACTCGCCTGGCCTTTGGCAAAATTCACTTCTCCCCGACATAGTAAAAATGAGGGTTAACATTCACCAATAGCCGAATCTATATAGCTA